>DASVTA010000088.1:0-2535 GCA_036387815.1 Allosphingosinicella sp. | reverse complement strand
GCCCGGGCAACCGACCTCACCCCCCGGGGCCGCGCGAAAGTCGCGGCCGGTGAGCCTGACCGCAAGGCGGGCTCGGTCTCCACGCAGCGAATGCTACTGGCTGATAGGAGGCAATGACATGCAGGACGAAAACGACATCACCGGCGCCACTCCGCGGCGCCGCCCCAAGGCGAGCACGCTCGAAATCGGCGGGCGCCGCCTGAAGCCCTCCACCCTGATGATGGGCTACGGCTTCGATCCGACCCTCTCGGAAGGCTCGCTCAAGCCGCCGATCTTCCTCACCTCCACCTTCGTCTTCGAGAACGCCGCCGCCGGGAAACGCTTCTTCGAGGGCGTCACCGGCAAGCGCCCCGGCGGCGCCGAGGGCCTCGTCTATTCGCGCTTCAACGGCCCCAACCAGGAGATACTCGAGGACCGGCTGAGCCTGTGGGAGGATGCCGAGGACGCACTGACCTTCTCGTCGGGAATGTCGGCGATCAGCACACTTCTCCTCGCCTTCGTCCAGCCCGGCGACGTCGTCGTCCATTCGGGCCCGCTCTACGCCGCGACCGAGACCCTGATCGCCCGGATCCTCGGCCGCTTCGGAGTCAAATGGCTCGATTTCCCGGCCGGAGCGACCCGCGGAGAGATCGAATCGGTTCTGGAGCGCGCCAAGGCCATGGGCCGGGTCTCGCTCATCTATCTCGAAAGCCCGGCCAACCCGACCAACGCCCTGGTCGACGTCGAGGCCGTCGCCGCCGCCCGCTCCGCCGTGCTCGGCGACGAACGGCCGCCGATCGCCATCGACAACACCTTCCTCGGCCCGCTCTGGGCCCAGCCGCTGCGCCAGGGCGCCGACCTTTCCGTCTATTCGCTGACCAAATATGCCGGCGGCCATTCCGACCTCGTCGCCGGCGGGATCACCGGCTCGAAGGAGCTGATCAACACGATCCGGATGCTCCGCAACACGATCGGGACGATCACCGATCCCAATACGGCCTGGATGCTGCTCCGGAGCCTCGAGACTCTCGAGCTTCGCATGACCCGGGCCGGCGAGAACGCCGCCAGGGTGTGCGAATTCCTCCGCGGCCATCCCAAGGTCGAGAGCGTGGGCTATCTCGGCTTCCTGGAAGGCGGGCCCGACGAGCGGCAGGCCGACATCTACCGCCGCCACTGCACCGGCGCCGGCTCGACCTTCTCGCTCTACCTCAAGGGCGGCGAGCGCGAGTCCTTCGCCTTCCTCGATTCGCTCAAGATCGCCCATCTGGCGGTGAGCCTCGGCGGAACCGAGACCCTGGCGAGCGCCCCCGCGGCGATGACCCATCTGTCGGTGCCCGACGAGCGCAAGCAGGCGCTGGGGATCACCGACAATCTGGTCCGTATCTCGATCGGAGTGGAAGATGCCGACGATTTGATCGCCGACTTCGACCAGGCGCTCGGCGCGGTTTAGGGGGCGCCCGTCATCCCGGCGAAAGCCGGGAGCTCAGGTCGAGAAGTCACCGCGGGTCTCCCCGAGGCCCCGGCTTTCGCCGGGGTGACGGCGGTGGCGTCATCCCGGCGCAAGCCGCGACCTTTCGCCGGGGTGACGGGGGTGGCGTCATCCCGGCGCAAGCCGGGACCTCAGGTCGAAAATTCACTGGAAACGCAAACTTCTTTGCGGCACTTTCCGGTAATGAAGGGCGGATGGGTCTACATAATGACCAACAAGCCGGACGGAGTGCTCTACGTCGGAGTCGCCGCCGACATCGTCCAGCGCGTCGCCCAGCACCGGGCGCGCGCCGGCTCCAAGTTCTGCCGGAAGTATAATCTGCGGCGGCTGGTCCTCGTCGAGCCCTATCCGACCATCGAGGAAGCGATCGCCCGCGAGAAGGCCATGAAGGAGTGGCATCGCGACTGGAAGGTGCAGCTGATCGAGGCGAGCAATCCCGCTTGGCGCGACCTGTGGACGGTGATCAACAGTTAACCGTCATCCCGGCGAAAGCCGGGACCTCATGACGAGAAGTCACGGCGGGTCTCCCCGAGGCCCCGGCTTTCGCCGAGGTGACGGGGGGGTGCGTCATCCCGGCGAAAGCCGGGACCTCAGGTCGAGAAGTAACCGCGGGTCTCCCCGAGGCCCCGGCTTTCGCCGGGGTGACGGCTATCTCTCCGACCAGTCCACTACTTCCCAGCCTTCCGTCCTAGCCAGCCTTACCAGTCTCGAGTGGGCGTTGGCGGCGACGGGTTCGTCGGCCCAGCGGTGGACGTGATGGTCGGAGACGTGGTCGGAATAGAAGCGGATGTGGACGGCGTCGCGCTCCAGGCCTTCGCGCTGGAGCCAGGCGAGGATCATGTCCTTCTTGGCCGGGCCGTAGCAATTGGCGCCGTCGATCCGGGCGACGATTCGGCCTTTGGCGTCGAGGCCGGTTTCGGTGGCGATGACGTCGTCGAAGCCGAGCCGCCGGGCGATGGCCGCGGCGTAGAGGCGGTAGGAAGCGGTCGCCATGACCAGCCGCCGCCCGGCGGCCCTGTCCGCGGCGATGGCGCGGCGGGCGCCGGGCATGATGTTGGCGGCGAGCT
>DASVTA010000087.1:0-4776 GCA_036387815.1 Allosphingosinicella sp. | reverse complement strand
GGCCGAGATCGTCGCGGTGCTCGAACGGCGCTTCCCCGGCATCCGCGGCCCTAAGGGCGAGGATATCTGCTACGCGACCTCCAACCGGCAGTCGGCGGTGAAGGACATCGCCCGGGCCTGCGAGGCGATGCTGGTGATCGGATCGCCCAAGAGCTCGAACTCGGTCCGCCTCGTCGAAGTGGCGGAGCGCGAGGGTATCAAGGCGCGGCTGATCGGCCGGGCGGACGATATCGAGCTGGCCTGGCTTGCCGGAGTGACCACGCTCGGGATCACCGCCGGAGCTTCGGCACCGGAGACGCTCGTCCGCGAGGTGGTCGATTTCCTGCGCCTCCATTACGACGTCCGCGAGGTCGAGGGCGAAGGAGTCGTCGAGCGGATGGTGTTCAAGCTGCCGCGCGGGCTCGAAGCGGCTTGACCCTCCTCCTCGTCGAAATCTTCACCGACGGCGCCTGCAAGGGCAATCCCGGACCGGGCGGCTGGGGCGCCGTCATCCGTTCCGGCGCTCACGAGAAGGAGATCAGCGGCGGCGAGCCCCTGACGACCAACAACCGGATGGAGCTGCTCGCCGCGATCCGGGCGCTGGAGGCGCTGAAGCGGCCCTGCGAGGTCGTGCTGTGGACCGACAGCATCTACGTTCGCGACGGGATCAGCAAATGGATCCACGGCTGGCGCCGCAACGGCTGGAAGACCGCCGACCGCAAACCCGTCAAGAATGCCGAGCTCTGGCAGGCGCTGCTCGACGCCGCCGCTCCCCACAAGATCGACTGGCGCTGGGTCAAGGGCCATGCCGGCCACCCCGAGAATGAGCGGGCGGACCGGCTGGCCTGCGACGCGGCGATGCAGTTCGCCCGGCGAAAGGCTTGAATTCCCGTGCAGCTTCTGGCCTGCCGGTTCGTTGTCAGCTTCCATACCTCCATCGAAAGCCTCCAATTGCACGCTCCGCTCCCCCGCTCACCGGGCCTAGACCCGCGCGCCCTGCTCAAGGAAGTTTCCGCGTTCCGCGAGCCGCGCCACTCGCGCAGCGTATTCGAGATCGCCGTGACCGCCACCCCTTTCGGCCTGCTTTGGCTGCTGACCTGGGCGGCGCTGGACGCCGGCTACATGGCCGGGCTCCTACTCGCCGTGCCGGCAGGCGCGCTCCTGCTCAGGCTCTTCCTCATCCAGCACGATTGCGGCCATGGCGCCTTCTTCCGACGGAGGGCGGCGAACGACTGGACCGGCCGGGTCCTCGGAGTCCTCACCCTCACCCCCTACGATTACTGGCGCCGGTCCCACGCCATCCACCATGCCGGCACCGGCAATCTCGACGCCCGCGGAGTCGGCGACGTCGACACCCTCACGGTGGCGGAGTTCAGGGCGCTTGGCCGGTTCAGGCGCTTCCTCTACCGATTGTACCGAAGTCCGGTCGTGCTCTTCGGCGTCGGACCGGCCTATCTGTTCCTGCTTCGCCACCGGCTTCCGATCGGAATGATGACCAAGGGCTGGCGGCCGTGGCTGAGCGCGATGGGGACCAACGCGAGCATCGCCGCCGTCGCCGGCGCGATGATCTGGGCGATGGGCCTGAAGCTCTTCCTCCTCGTGCACCTGCCCATCACTCTGGTGGCGGCGTCGCTCGGAGTGTGGTTCTTCTACGTGCAGCATCAGTTCGAGCACACCCATTGGGATCGCGGCGACGACTGGTCCTTCCATGCCTCGGCGCTCCACGGCAGCTCGCATTACGATCTGCCGCTGCCCTTGCGCTGGTTCACCGCCAATATCGGGGTGCACCATGTGCACCACCTCGCCAGCCGGATACCTTTCTACCGGCTGCCCGAGGTTCTTCGCGAAGTCCCCGTGCTCGCCCGGTGCAGCCGGGTAACCCTGCTTCAGAGCCTCGGCGCGGTGCGGCTGGTGCTTTGGGACGAGGAGAAAAGGCGGCTGGTCTCCTTCGGCGAGGCCCGCGCGGGGTGATCCGCGGGGGCAAAAGGGCTGCACCCTCGAGCGGGAAAGCCCGTCGTCCCGGCGAAGGCCGGGATCCATGAACTCGAAATCGTCGTAAGAAACTCGGCTGGATCGCCTTTTTTTCCAAGGACGATGTTCATGGATTCCGCCCTTCGTCGGGATGACGCCGGAATCCCCCCAGAATCTTCGAGCTGATTGAGTACGGGTTCTAGGAGGCGAAGCGCCCCGGCCGGTAGGGCGCGGGGTCGAGCTCGGGCGGGCGATCGAGCAGCAGAGCCGCCGCGAGCCTCGCCGCCGCGGGAGCGGTCTGGATCCCAAAACCGCCCTGCCCCGCACACCAGAAAAAGCCGGCGGCTTCGGGATCGAAGCCGTAGACGGGCCGCCGGTCGGGAGCGAAGGTCCTCAGCCCGGCCCAGCTGCGCTCCACCCGCTCGACCTTCCAATCGACCACCCGCTCCAGCCGGTCGATCGCGATCGCGATGTCGAGCTCCTCCGGCGCGCAGTCGCACGGATCGCACGCCGTCTCGTCGTGCGGGCTGAGCCACAGTCGGCCGCCCGCTTCCGGTTTGAAGTAGAAGCGCTCCAGCGCGTCCATGACCAGTGGAAGGCCGGCCGGTGCGGGCGAGCTCATGCGCAGCTGCGAGACCGTGCGCCGGTAGGGCTGGATCCCGATGGGCCTCACCCCCGCCATGGCCGCCACCCGGTCGGCCCAGGCGCCGGCCGCGTTGACGACCGTTGCCGCACGGAAGATGCCGGCGGCCGACTCCACCCGCCAGCCGCCCTGGTCGCGGACCATCGCCTGGACGGCGGCGGCGGTCACCAGCTTCGCCCCCTTTGCCCTCGCCCGGCCGAGGTAGAGCTGGTGAAGGCCGGCGACATCGATGTCGGAGCAGCTCGGCTCGAGGAGCCCCGCGGTCCAGCCGGCGCGCAGGCCGGGAACCGACGCCTCGAGCTGCCGCCGATCGAGCCGCTCCAGCGCGACCCGGGCGCCGAACTCGGCTTCGAGAGCATCGAGAGCGGCTTCCCCCCCCGGCTGGGCGATGTGGAGCCCTCCCCGGGGCGTCAGCAGGCCGTGCTCTTCCAGGAACGGCCACGACGCCGTGGTCAGAGGCTGGATGAACCGGCCGCCATAGCTTTCCGACCAGAAGGCGGCCGAGCGGCCGGTGGAATGATAACCCGGCTGGTCTTCGGCTTCGAGCAGAAGCACCCTCGCCTCCCCGGCGAGCTCGGCCGCAAGGCTCGCTCCCGCCATTCCGGCCCCGATGATGACGATGTCGAAGTCGCGCGTCATGGCGCCGCGTGACGATCCAGGAAGGAGTCGATTTCGGCCAGCGCCCTGAGCCGGAGCTCGTCACGCTCGCGAAGGATTTCATGCCCGGCATCGTCGTACATGACGAGCTCGGCCCGCGGCAGCTGCGAAGCGGCCCGGCGGATCGCGGCCGGGCTGACCAGGCGGTCGCGCTCGGTGCCGATCAGGAGCACCGGGGTCCCCACCTTCGCCAGCTTGGCCGCGGTCAGGGCCGCGCAGGATTGGAAGGCGGCCTTCAGCCAGCCCCAGCTCGGCGCGCCCAGATCGAAGCCGGGATGCTTGCGCCACCACCAAAGCTCGTCGGAATAGCGATCGGCGCAGCTCGTCAGGAAGGCCTGGCGCAGCGATCCCGGAGGATCGGGCCGCACCGGCTTCTGCCAAGCCGACTGGCCGCCGAGGCCGAACATCGAAGCCGTGGAGGCGATCCATTCGGCGGCGATCGGAGGCATGGGCCCGCTGTTGATCATCAGCATCGGCGCGACCAGCACGGCGGCTCGGAGCGGCGGACGCCGGTCGGCCAGCGCGCGCAGCAGGACGTGCCCACCCATCGAGTGGGCGACGACGACATGGGGGCCGGGGGCCCGGGCCATCCAGCTGTCCAGAAGCCCGGCGAGATCGGCAACCAGGGTATCGAAGCTGTCGACATGGCCGGGAGGCCTGTCCCCCTGCGAAGCCCCCTGCCCCCGCCAGTCGAACGCCAAGACGTTCCAGCCGGCCCGATGCCAATGATCCTGCGCCTCCAGATATTTCTCGATGAAGTCGCCGCGGCCGCCGGCGAAGACCAGGCTGCCCCGATCCTTCGTCCCTGCCTTCCGCCGCCGCTCGAGAGTCCGGTAGACCCAGCCGTCGGCGGCCTTCCAGTCGCGAAAGACGGCGTCGGACGGGATGGCGCGGCGGTCGAACGCTTCACTGTGCATGGCGCCGGTTACGGTTTCGAAAGCTGTTACGTCTAGTGCCTGCTCCTCATGCAAGGGGCTCTTTCCTGGTTTTTCATCGCTTTGCTCGCGGCGGCCCTGCTGCTGGCGGCGATCGGCGACTGGCGCAGCCGGATCATCCCCAATTGGCTGAACGGGACCATCGCCCTGCTCGCCATACCTTTTTGGTGGAGCGCCGGAGTCACCCTGTGGCCGGGCGTCGCGCTCCATATCGGCCTCGCCGCCATCGTCTTCGGGCTGTTCGCGATCGCCTTCCGGTTCGGGGCGATGGGCGGGGGCGACGTCAAGATGGCGGCGGCTCTGGCCTTGTGGCTGCCGCTGGCCGGAGTGGTGAAGCTGCTGGTGATCATGTCGATCGCCGGCGGTGTGCTCACCGTGGCGATGCTGGCCGCGCACCGGATGGTCAAATCCGCCGGCCAACCCGAAATTCCGTACGGCATAGCCATCGCATTCGGCGGTTTCTGGCTGATTGGCGAACGGATTCTTAACCAATTTGTCTGATGTGGGAGCCTGCAATTTTGAGCGGGCGAGGAGGCGACTAGCGTCATGGATGTGAAAAAGCTCGTGCTGCTGATCGGAGCGCTGATCATC
>DASVTA010000086.1:0-8891 GCA_036387815.1 Allosphingosinicella sp. | reverse complement strand
CGCCTCCTCCGCCGCGAAAGCGGGACCATCGGCGATTCGACCGTCCAGCTCTCCTACCGGCTCGCCGACGAGGCGGGGGAACGGGTGATCGGCTACCTGCCGGAAGGCAAAGGCGAGTTCGAGGTGCAGCGGGTCGAGCTGACGGCGGGCCCCGAACGGGAGGCTTCGTGCAAGGCCAGGCTCGGCGGCGCCTCATGAGCTTCACCGCCAGGATCCTCCTTCTCGGCTCGGGCGAGCTCGGCCGGGAGTTCGCCATCTCCGCCAAGCGGCTCGGCGCCTATGTGATCGCCTGCGACAGCTATGCCGGCGCCCCCGCCATGCAGGTCGCCGACGAGTCCGAGGTCTTCTCGATGCTCGACGGCGAACGGCTTCGGGAGGCGATCGCGCGTCACCGCCCCGATCACGTCGTTCCGGAGGTGGAGGCGATCCGCACCGAGATATTGGCCGAGATGGAGGCCGCCGGCACTCATATCGTCCCGTCCGCACGGGCGACGATGATGACGATGAACCGCGATTCCATCCGCGAGCTCGCCGCCGGCAAGCTCGGCCTTCGAACCTCGCGCTACCGCTTCGCCGGGAGCTTCGAGGAGGTGGAGGCCGCCGCTGGCCACACCGGCCTCCCCTGCGTCGTCAAGCCGGTCATGTCCTCGTCGGGCAAGGGACAGCTCACCGTCGAGTCGGAGCAGGACCTTCGCTCCGCCTGGGACTATGCCGTCGCCAACATGCGCGGCGATCGGGCGCGGGTGATCGTCGAGGAGTTCGTACGCTTCGATTACGAGATCACCCTGCTCACCGTCCGCACCCGCCAGGGGGTCCTCTTCTGCCCCCCGATCGGCCATCGCCAGGAGCGGGGGGATTATCGCGAGAGCTGGCAGCCGACGCCGATGTCGCCGAGCGCGCTCGCCGACGCCCGCGAGATGGCGCGGCGGGTGGTCGAGGATCTGGGCGGCTGCGGATTGTTCGGAGTCGAGTTCTTCGTCGCCGGCGACGAGGTGATCTTCTCCGAGCTTTCGCCGCGTCCTCACGACACCGGGATGGTCACCCTCATCTCGCAGAACCTCTCGGAATTCGACCTCCACGCCCGCGCCGTGCTCGGCCTGCCGATCCCCCACATCGCCCTCACCGCCCCGGCCGCCGCGAGCGCGGTGATCCTGGCGGACCGCGAGTCGGAGAGCTTCCGGTTCGAAGGCGTCGCGGAGGCCCTGGCCCTGGGAAGCGAGGGCGCCGAGGTGGACGTTCGCCTCTTCGGCAAGCCGGTGACGAGGCCCTACCGCCGGATGGGCGTTGCGCTCGCGACCGGGGTGACGGCGCAGGAGGCGCGGGCGCTGGCGGTGCGCGCGGCGGCGGCGGTAAGTATCGCCTGCGACTGACCCGTCATCCCGGCGAAACCGGGACCTCAGGCCGCAAAAGGCTCTGCGGGCCTCCCCGAGATCCCGGCTTTCGCCGGGACGACGTCAGCGGAACCTCAGCACCAGATGATCATATTCGCTGTTTCCAAGATACCCGTCCTGGTCGGAATCGTGGAAGGCGACGAGATAGACCGGCCTTCGCGCCGCGGACATCGGGATCTGCCGGCGCTCCGGCGTCAGCAACGCCGAGTAATAGACGGAAGGCCGCTCCGGATCCGGCCCCAGGCGCAGGTCGATCAGGTAGTTATGCCCCGAATCGCTGAGCATCAGCAGGCCCGAGCCGGCGTCGGTATCGGCCATTCCGGTGCCCGGGAGGAAGCAGGGGTGCTCGCCCCCGGCATTGGGATCGCCGGGCACGGCTCGCGGGCGCAGGGCGCGGAAGATCGATTTCCCGGTCCAGGCGCAGAGCTGATAGGCGATGTCGGCCCGCCGCCTGGGGAACAGGATCCGGAAGGGCCGCGGCGCCAGCCGGGCCTCGGTCGTCCGGAGGCCGGACCTGACGAGGGGGACGGCCTTCCCGTCCTGGACGATGCGGATGCCGAGCCATGGCGAATGCGCGACCTGCGCCGCAGGCTCGCGCCCGGCCACCGGCGCCGCCGCCGAAAAGAGCGCCGCGGCCGCCACCGGCCCGATGAACCGCCTCGACATTTTTCCGATATTCCTCCGCCGCCCGATGACCGAGAATAGGCGCAAGGCCGGCCCGAACCAAGCTCCGGCGGCGGCTGTCGACGATCGACCTCATTCCTGTTATGTTCCGCAGATGCCCAAGACCCTTTCCAAACGTCGGATCCATCGGGCGCGGAACGGCGCGGCCGCGTCGGCGGGCGAAAGTTTCAGCCCGCTTTTTCTGCTTCAAGGAAGCCGAAACTTCCGAAACTTCCGCGAAACCTCCGGCGCCAGGTTTGCGCTCCCGGGTGCCGCGCACTATTTGGGAAACCTGCGCCCAAGCGCCCCCGAATCCAAAGAAATCCGGAGACCCGCGTGTTGAAGAAGAGCCTTTCGTTCGCCGTCTCGCTGCTGGCGCTCGCCGCCGCCGCTCCCGCCGCCGCCGGCGACCGCCACGAATGTATCGACGAAAGCTGCACGATGGTGTCGCTGATCGGATCGGCGGACCAGGCTGCCGGGACGGGGGCGCCGACGTCGGCCGACGCGCAGCGGTTCGGAAGCTGGGGCATCGACCTTGCGGGAATGGACCGCTCGGTGAAGCCGGGCGACGATTTCTTCGCTTATGTGAACGGCAATTGGGCCAAGACCACGCCGATCCCGGCGGACCGGTCCTCCTTCGGCGCCTTCGCGATCCTTCGCGACCTTTCCGAGGCCCGGCTTCGCCGGCTGGTCGAAAGCTATCCGGCCGGCGACCCGGCTACCGGCGGCGACCAGGCGAAGGTGGCGGCGCTCTACCGCGGCTTCATGGACGAGGAAGCGGCCGAGCGTCAGGACGCGATTCCGCTCCTCACCCGGATCGCGCCCATCTACCAGGCGAAGACCCGCGAGGATGTGGCTCGGCTGATGGGCCGGGCGATCGGCGGCTTCGGAAGCACCTTCTTCGGCCCCGGAGTCAGCGACGACGCCAAGAATCCGGAGCAATATGCGCTCTACATGGGCCAGTCCGGCCTCGGCCTCGGCGACCGCGACCTCTACCTGGACGCCAAGTTCAAGCCGCAGAAGGACCGCTATCTCGCTTATGTGGCCCAGATGCTGGAGATGGCGGGCTGGCCGGCCGCGAAGGACTCGGCGGCGAAGATCGTCGCCCTCGAAACCCGGATCGCGCAGGCGCACTGGACCCGCGCCGAAAGCCGCAACCGCGACAAGACCTACAATCCGATGACCGTGGCGCAGCTGGAGAGCCAGGCCCCCGGCTTCCCGTGGCGGACCTATTGGCAGGCCGCCGGTCTCGAGCGCACCGAGCGCGCGGTGGTCAGCCAGGTCACCGCCATTCCCAAGCTCGCCGCCATCTTCGCGGAGACGGACCTCCAGACCCTGAAGGCCTGGCAGATGTTCCACACCGCCGACGACATGTCGCCGCTCCTGTCGAAGCGTTTCGCCGACGCGCAGTTCGAGTTCCGCTCCAAGTTCCTGCAGGGCCAGCCCCAGCAGCGCGAGCGCTGGAAGCGCGGCATCGCCTTCGCCGAAACCGCCATGGGCGAGGCGATCGGCCGCGACTATGTCGGCCTCTACTTCAAGCCCGACGCCAAGGCGAAGATGGACCGGCTGGTGACCGATCTTCGCGCCGCCATGAAGGCCCGGATCGAGCGCCTTCAGTGGATGGGCCCGGAAACCAAGGTCGAAGCCTTGAAGAAGCTCGAGAATTTCGGGCTGAAGATCGGCTATCCGGAGAAGTGGCGCGATTATTCGGCTCTGCAGATCGTGCCCGGCGACCTCGTCGGCAATGCGGAGCGCGCCGGCCGCTTCGAGTGGGATTATCGCCGGGGCCGGGTCGAGCTTCCTGTGGACAAGGCCGAGTGGGGAATGACCCCGCAGACGGTGAACGCTTATTATTCCTCGGTGAAGAACGAGATTGTCTTTCCCGCCGCGATCCTCCAGCCGCCCTTCTTCGACCCCGACGCCGATCCGGCGGTCAATTACGGCGCGATCGGTGGCGTGATCGGCCACGAGATCACCCACGGGTTCGACGATCAGGGCCGCAAGTCCGACTGGGCCGGAGTCCTTCGCGACTGGTGGAAGCCCGAGGATGCCGCGAAGTTCGAGGCTCAGGCGACCCGCCTGGGCGATCAATATGCCGCCTACGATTTCCCCACCCTTCCCGGAATGCACATCAATCCGCGGGTGGCGATGGGCGAGAACATCGCCGATCTGGGCGGAGTCCATGTCGGGCTCGAGGCCTACCGCAATTTCCTCGGCGGCAAACCGGGGCCGGTGCTCGACGGCTTCACGCCCGAGCAGCGCGTGTTCATGGCCTGGGCGCAGGTGTGGCGGACCTTGTGGCGGGACGATGCGCTGAGGCAGCAGATCGTCAACGGGCCCCACAGCCCCGGCCAGATCCGCGCCTTCGCCCCGCTTCGCAACCAGGACGAATGGTACAAGGCCTTCGACGTCAAGCCGGGCGACAAGCTCTACATCCCGCCGGAGGAACGCGCCCGCATCTGGTAGACTCCCGTCATTGCGAGCGGAGCGAAGCAATCCAGTGGCTCGGACGCCCGAGGCTGGATTGCTTCGTCGCTTCGCTCCTCGCAATGACGGAGAAGCCTTCCCCTAACGCCGCGCCGCGAGCCAGATCATGTGCTTGGCGCCCTTGCGGCCGGCATGGGCCCGGACCGTCACCTCCTCGACCCGGAAGCCGGCCTTGCCGAGCCGCCGGGTGAAGGCCGGGTCGGGCGCCGCCGACCAGATCGCGAGCAGCCCGCCCGGCCTGAGCGCCGCTTTCGACCGGTGCAGGCCGTCCAGGTCGTAGAGCCTGTCGTTGGTGTCGCGGCTGAGCGCGTCCGGCCCGTTGTCGACGTCGAGCAGGATCGCGTCGAAGCCGGAGCGCGCCTCGGCGATGAGGTCGCCGACGTCGCTCTCGACGACGGTCACCCGCGGGTCGTCGAGGCTCCCTCCATGGACGTGCGCCATCGGTCCTCTCGCCCAGCCGACGATCGCCGGCACCAGCTCGGAGACGATCACCCGGGCGTCGCCCGGCAGCGCCCCGAGCGCCGCTCGAAGGGTGAATCCCATGCCGAGCCCGCCGATCAGGATCGCCGGCCGCGGCCGGCCGGCGATGCGCTCGCAGGCCAGAGTGGCCAGCGCCTCCTCCGAGCCGCGAAGGCGGGTGCTCATCAGGGCGTTGGCGCCCAGCATGATCCAGAAGTCGTCGCCGCGCCGGATCAGCCGAAGCTCGCCGCCGCCGCCCGGAATCGGGGCGCTGTCGATTAGAACTCGCGGGATCATGCGCCGCGCCTTAGACCATCCGCCGACAAGCGCAACGAAGGCTCCGGCATCGCCGCCGGCCGCCGCAAGCGAAGGGAAGGACCCGGATTTGAGCGTCGCATTCCGCCGCGAGAGCGACGAGGAGCATAAGGAGCCGAAGTTCGAGCTGCCGATCCCGGTCGGCCCGAACCTGGTGACCGCGAGCGGCCTCGCCCAGGCCCGGGCGCGCGTGGCGGAGCTCGAAACGCGCGTGGCGGCGGAGACCGACGAAGCGAAGCTCGATTCGGCGAAGCGGGAGCTTCGCTACTGGCGCACCCGCCTCGCCACCGCCCGGCTCGCACCGCCGCCGCCCGGCGACGAGGTCGCCTTCGGCTCGCGGGTGAGCTTCCGCCACAACGGCGCGCTGCGCAGCATCGACATCGTCGGCGACGACGAAGCCGATCCTTCGGCGGGCCGAATCTCCTTCTCCGCACCGCTCGCCCGGGCGATGATCGGCGCCTGCGCGGGCGATCGCGTCGATTTCGGCGGCAAGGCCGAAGCCCTGGAGATCGTCGAGATACGCGCCCTCGGCTAGCAGACGAAGCGAAGCCGTCCGCCGCTAGAACTCGTCCTGTTGATCGCGGTGCCGCGCCACGCGCCTGCACAGGTCGACGAACTGCTTGGGGGACATGAAACTTTTCGCGCAGTTCGTCTCCCGCGTGCACAATTGATAGGCTCGGCGCTTCAAGCCTTTGACGTGGTCGAACGACGGCATGTTCCGCCGCAGCGTGAGGTGATGCCGATTCCCCCGCAGGTGCGCCTGTTCGTCTTCCCAGCCGGCGCGGAAATGCTTCACGTAGAATTTCGCGCCCGTATAGGGATCCCGGCCATCGCTGTCGTGCGCGGCGCGGTGAAGCGCCTGCTTCAGATCTTCAGGCTTTGCGTGGACCGACTTGCCACTCTCCCGGCCTCGGTTCCAGATAGATTTCGCCTGCTTCTGGAGCCAGCGCGCATATTCCGCGTCGGTGATCCCTTGGCGCTTCAGCCATTCGGGGCGGGCATAGCTGTTCATTCCGCCATGTTATGCGACCGGGTTGAAAAAAGGCTGAAGCAGGACGGCGCGGTCCGAGCGGCGAAGGGCGGCCGGACGGATGGATTGGAGCCGTGGCGCCCGCTCTTTGTCCCCGCCCCCCGGACGCTAAAAAGCCCCGGAAATCCGCGGATTTCCGGGGCTTTCTGATGGTGGGCGTGGCAAGGGTTGAACTTGCTACCCCGGCCGTGTCCACCGCTTCGACCGCGAGGGCCGGATCAGCGGGTCGGGACCGCGGCGCCGGCGTAGGGGTCGGCGGGGTCCGACGCTGACGTCGCCGGCGGGGGCTGGAGGGTCCAGGGCTCGACCTGGTAGGCCGGCTCCGCCGGCGCGAAATCGCCCGTGGCGACGGACTGGATTCCGGCGGCGATGCTCGAAGCGCCGAAGAGGATGAAGCAGCCGACGACCACGCTCGCACCCCGGCGCAGGTCCCCCCGTCCCGACAGCATCATCAGTCCGACCGTCGCAACGCAGATCACCCCGACGGTCGTCGCTACCGTGCCGAGTAAGGTGCTCTGAAGCCACTGAACCGCCGCGACGATCGCTCCGGACCCGCCGGGATCGCCCAGGGAAAAAGAGGAATAGGCGTAGCTCAAGGTCACCGTCCTGCCTTTCCGCTACCGGGTATCCTTCGCTCATAGGCCCTTTCGCGCTCGAACCCAAGTCGGACGGAGCATGCGTACCGGCGGAGCGGCCGGCCATGGCCGAGGCCGCCGGACCCGGCGCGGGACTAGGCCGGGCGCCCCCGAACGCCCCGGCGCATCTATCAATTCGCAGCCGCCTCGCCTTTCTACGGACCCAGGAAAGGATCGCTTCGACGACGAAGCCGGCCACCGGCATAGCGAGCGGCTCACCCATTCTGGATGGCGCAGGCCTCGCCTCGTTGATGAAGGCGGTCGAGGCGGCAATGACCGACGGCAGCGGGCGGCTGGTGCTTCACGGCGAAAGCGGGCTGTCCATCAGCGCAAGCCTTCACCAAGCTTCTCAGACGGCCCCCGACGCAATTATGCTGACCTCGCCGGGGATCATCGGCCTGCGCTCAAGATCAAGGACAAAAATCGCCAGGCGATACCCCGCGCCGTCGGACAGTCGACTCCTGAGCATCGCTTCCAGATCCTGCGCTGAGGTTTAGCGGATAATCGGAGAAGCAATGCGTCACGGCAGCTTTAGCACCGCTTCTTTCATATGCGTCACGTCTACGGCCGCGTAGCGCTGGAGCATCCGCAGCGACTTCCACCCACCCATCGGCATGATCGTCACTAGGTCGATATCGGCCATGACGCACCGGCCCGCCAATGATGGCGCCAGTCGTGAACGGTGAAATCCTCGATCTTCGCCCGCTTGCACGCCCTTGCATGAGCCGAATCGAGGGGATTGCCTCCCTGAACTTCATAGCGAAGCGGAACGCGGTGGTGACGTTCGGCTTTCCGAAGGGGCCGCCGCCGAAGCGAGCCGCCAGCTTCAATCCGCTACAAGCGACCTCACGCGGTCGGACCTTACCAGCTGGTCGACGGCCTCTTCCATGGCGGCACGCGTTATCTTTTTAACCACCACTAGGTTCGGCTCGTAAAACACGTTGCCCCGCTCATGCTCGCTCGCAATCTCCTGCGCCAGGCGGACGGGATCATAGAAGTTGAGCTGATATTCCTTCCCGAAAGCGCTGAGGCGCGCGTCGGGAAACCAACCCTTGGCCTCAGCTTGCCAGTCATAATCGTCGAAATCGTCTGAAAGGTACAGGCGGTGGTCGGACAAATGCATTGCTCCTTCATTCGAGCACCTGACACGGCAGGCGGCAAGATCCGGACCAGAGATCGCAGTGACCAGGGTCACAGAGCTGCCCGATACGAACGACATCAGCGAGCGCTCGTCTTGCGGCAACTCACCGGGCATCCTGGGCCGGAGCCGGTAACGTTGAAAATGTTCGCACAATCCACTACATGGGTCCAGCGGCGGGGGGAAGGACACCTCGCAAGAGGCACCAGAGGCGAAAGCTGACCGCGCCCAGGGACTTGGGCACCGTCTGCGTAATAGTCAGGCGCAGACCTTAGCCCCGCCGCACACCACATCACATTTGACGCCTTGCGTCCCTCGGTCTCCCGGAGCGGGAGGTCGGCGTTTGCGCAAGTTCGATGCCCTGGCAATCCGCTTCCATTTACCTCGGCGGCCTGTTCGGATTCGGGACGGTGGGCGTGAAGAGCTGCTGTGCCCGTTGTGGGGTGATGCCGCACAGGTCGCAGTGATACCCCGGTCCGCCGCTGGGAACGACATCTCCACCAGCGGCCCTGACATCTCCAACCGTGCTGACTCCCACCTGATTCTGCCTCAACGTCTGCGAAAGCTCCTGAACGGATCGACCGGGAGCGCTCTGCACGGAAACCCCTTGCAGGTTGCCGTTCGCATCGAGGGTAACGCCTGTTCCACCCTCGAAACGCTCGGCCGTGCACGTGCCGCCCCTGCAGACCAGGGCGTCGTCCGGAAGCCGCCTTGCGGCATCGCCGACGTCGTCGGCGCGCCTGAGGAGCTTGCCGAGGCCGTCGCCGACGATG
>DASVTA010000085.1:0-2315 GCA_036387815.1 Allosphingosinicella sp. | reverse complement strand
GAGAGCGCCTCGGCCACCTCCTCATGCATCTCGACGGTGAAGCTGTTGAGCCGGTCGGGACGGTTGAGGGTCAGCCGGGCGATCCCGCCTTCGGTCGAGAAGTCGATGGTGCGGTAGGTCATGGCGGAGCTTTAGCCTCGGGGCCGCGGCGGCGGAAGTAGCGTCATCCCGGCGGAAAGCCGGGACCTCATATCGAGAAATCTCGGCGGGTCTCCCCGAGGTCCCGGCTTTCGCCGGGATGACCGGTAGGGCGGGAGGAGTTGTGGCAATCCTGCGTTAAGGCGGGTTTGTTATATTGTTACGGGCGGCTATGTCGAAGGCCGCCGGGGGATTTTTCCGTTTGTCGGGTTTGGGTCTGATTTCAACGCTATGAACCGTTTCCTGACGCTGATGATGATCGTCGTTCTGCTGATCGCGCACGGCTCGTCGGTATCGGCGGCGATCTGCCGCCATGCCAGCGGTACCGAGCATGAAGCGGCGTTGCAGAGCCGCGACAAGGACATTCGGACGGTAGCTCACAGCGAAGACGCCGCGGGCAAAGTGGCGGCCAAGAGGGGATCGCCCTCGGACAGCGGCTCCGTCTCCTGGCCGGCCGACATGCTTCCGACACCCGGACTGCCGCTTCCGCTCGCGCTCAACGAACCGGTAGAGCGTGGGCCGGCCGATGCTCCGGCGCTCGTGGGCACCTCGCTCCGGCCCCTGCTGGAACCCCCTTCCGCCTGAGCGCGGCATGCCGCGACGGCATGTCTCGCCGCGTTCCCGCGTCCGGGAGCGGCCGATCCGTTCAGTCAGACGCGCCCGCCGGGCGCAAACCGCTGCCGTGACGGCAGCCGAAAAATGGAATTCCACATGCTTCGATCAGCTCTTCTCGCGGGAGCCGCGATGGCCCTGCTCCCCACGAACGCTTTCGCCCAGGATGTCCCCGCCGAGCCGGCCGCGGAGGAAGCCGCCGCCGCCGACGCACGGGCTCCGGCCGCCGACGAGGGCCCTCACGCGGACCATACGCAGGACATCATCATCACCGGCTTCGGCCGCAATCGGGACGACGTGCTTTCGGGCACTTCCGTCGTCTCCGGGGGCGAGCTCGCCCGGGAGCTTCGGCCGACGATCGGCGAAACCCTCGCCCGGCAGCCCGGAGTTTCGGCGACCTCGTTCGGACCCAATGCCTCGAGGCCGGTGCTTCGCGGCTTCCAGGGGGAGCGGGTTCGGGTGCTTACCGACGGGATCGGAAGCCTGGATGCTTCCAACACCAGCGTCGACCATGCGGTCGCCATCAATCCGCTCACGGCCGACCGGATCGAAGTGCTCCGCGGCCCTTCCGCCTTATTGTTCGGTTCGGCGGCGATCGGCGGAGTGGTAAACGTCATCGATTCGAGGATCCCCCGCCGGATCCCGAAGGAGGGGGTGCATGCGGCGGGGATCCTCACCTACGGCTCGGCCTCGAACGAGCGCTCGGCCAACGCGACGATCGACGTGCCGATCTCCGGCAAATGGGTGATCCACGCGGACGGCAATTACAGCAAGACCGACGATCTCAGGATCGGCGGCTTCGTCCTGTCCCGCGAGTTGCGGGCCGAAGCGGCGGCGAGCGACGATCCGGAGGTGCGCTCGCTCGCGGACCTGAGGGGGCGTCTGCCGAACACGGCGGCCGAGACCTCCGACGTCGCACTGGGCCTAGCCTATGTGGACGGCGACACCAATTTCGGCTTCTCCGTCAACCGCTACGACAGCCTCTACGGCGTTCCCGTGCGTTTCTCGCTCGAGCCGGGCGGCGAGGCGGAAGCGCCGAGGATCGACGTTCGCCAGAACCGAGCCGATGTCCGCGCGGAAATCGACGCCGGCGCCGGCTTCGTCGATTCGGTGCGGTTCCGCGCCGGCTATTCCGACTATCGCCACGACGAGCTGGAAGAATCGGGCGAGATCGGGACCACCTTCCTCACCAAAGGGATCGAGGGACGGCTGGAAGTCGTCCAGTCAAAGCGCGGCGGCTGGGGCGGCGGCTTCGGCGCTCAGTATTTCCGACGGCACCTCGACGTGATCGGCGAGGAGAAATTCCTTCCGGAGAGCCGGACTTCGCAATTCGGCCTGTTCACGCTCCAGCATTACGAGACCGGCCCGCTGCGGGCCGAGGCGGGCGCCCGCTACGAGCACCAGTCGGTGAGCGCCGAGGCGGACGCCGATCTGGGCAATCCGGCGCTGAAGCGAAGCTTCGACGCCTTCTCCGGCTCGCTGGGCGCCAGCTACAAGCTCGCCGAGGGAATCCGCTTCGGACTGAACGGCTCCCACACCCAGCGCGCGCCTTCGGCCGAGGAGCT
>DASVTA010000084.1:0-9832 GCA_036387815.1 Allosphingosinicella sp. | reverse complement strand
GCCTCGACAACGCCACCAACGCACCCGCGTACAGGAGCCGGACCTTCTTCTCGCCGGACCGAAGGAATCCGTTCGCCGACCAATATGAGCTCAGGCACCGCAACAAGCACATCATCCCGGCCCTCTCGCTGAAGCACAGCTTCGGGTAACCTCGTCGTCCCGGCGAAAGCTGGCCTCGTCGAGACCCGCCGTGACGTCTTGTCCTCGAGGTCCCCGCTTTTGCCGGGATGACGGTTCAGCCATTCCTTCTCGGCGATCACCCCCAGGCGATGAAATGCGGGTTGAGGAAGCGGCGCTGCGCCTTGCCGTAGGTCAGCGCGCCGGTCTCCCGGCCCTCTTCGTCCAGCGCCGTCACCCGCCCGCCGGCAGCCTCGAGGATGGCCTGGCCGGCGGCCGTGTCCCATTCCGCGGTGGTACCGTGGCGCGGATAGACGTCCGCCGTCCCTTCCGCGACCAGACAGAATTTGAGCGACGAGCTGGAGGCGACGAACTCCGCGATCCCGAGGTGCGCGCCCTTTTCGGCGGTGCCGTGGGAGCCGTGGCTTCGGCTTCCGACCGCGGTCAGCCCCGCCGCGGGGCGGGGGCGGGGGCGGATCGGCTCGTGGGCGCCGCCGTCCTTGGCCCGGAAGGCGCCTTCGCCGCGGGCGCCGTGATAAAGCAGCTTCGAATCGGGAGCGTAGATCACGCCCGCCACCGGGGCGCCGTCCTCGATCAGGCCGATGTTGACGGTGAACTCCCCGTTGCGCTGGATGAACCCGCGGGTGCCGTCGAGCGGATCGACGCAGAAGAAGCGGCGGCCGAGTTCGGGGATCCGGCCGGCGGCGGCTTCCTCCTCGGCGAGGACGGGTATGTCGGGAAAGGCGCGGGCGAGGCGCTCGAGGATGATCTCTTCCGCGCTTCGGTCGGCGATCGTCACCGGGGAGCCGTCCACCTTCTCCTCGCTCGCGCAGCCTTCGCCGTAAATCCGCTCGATCTCCGCTCCGGCGGCGAGCGCGGCCTCGATCAGGATGGGGAGGAGGTTCGGGGGCAGGGTCATGGCATCCTCGTCGCCCCAGCGAAGGCTGGGGCCCCGTGGGGTGAAGGGCACGGGCGCATCTCACCCGCTGGGATCCCAGCCTTCGCTGGGATGACGAGAGGGGCCCTCATGCCGTCAGCCGCTCGAAATGCCAGCGCAGGTGATCCTCCATGAAGGTGGAGATGAAGTGATAGCTGTGGTCGTAGCCCGGCTGAATCCTCAGCGTGAGCGGGATCCCGGCGCCGCGGCAGGCCGCTTCGAGCAGCTCCGGCTTCAGCTCCCGCTCCAGGAAGGAGTCGGCGTCGCCCTGGTCGATCAGGATTTCCGGAAGGCGGGCGCCGTCCTCGACCAGGGCCACGGCGTCATAGGCTCGCCAGGCGGCGCGGTCGGCGCCGAGGTAGCGCCCGAGCGCCTTCTCGCCCCAGGGCACCTGCCCGGGAGCGACGATCGGAGCGAAGGCGGAGACGCTTCGGAAGCGGGCGGGGTTGCGCAGCGCCAGGGTAAGGGCGCCGTGACCGCCCATCGAATGGCCGGTGATCGCCTGGCGCCCCATGTCCGCTGGGAAGTTCGCCGCCACCAGGTCCGGAAGCTCGGCGGTGACGTAGCTGTACATGCGGTAGTTCGAAGCGAACGGATCCTCGGTCGAATCGACGTAGAAACCCGCGCCCTGGCCGAAATCGTAGTCCGGCTCGTCGGGGACGTCCGGTCCGCGCGGGCTCGTGTCCGGGGCGACCAGGATGAGGCCGAGCTTCGCGCAGACCCGCTGATACTGGCCCTTCTCGACCACGTTGGCGTGGGTGCAGGTGAGGCCGGAGAGGAACCAGAGGACGGGCAGCGGCGCCCCCGTCTCAGCCTGGGGCGGGAGGTAGATGCCGAAGGTCATGTCCGTGCCGGTCTCGCGGCTGGAATGGCGGCAGGCGAGCTGGGTCCCGCCGAAGGAGCGGGCGGAGGAGAGGGTCTCGAGGGTCATTTCTGTTTCTCACGTCATCCCGGCGAAAGCCGGGACCTCAGGACAAGAAGGCACCGCGGGTCTCCCCGAGGCCCCGGCTTTCGCCGGGGTGACGGCTAGTAGACAATGACCGACCGTATCGACTCACCCGCATGCATCAGGTCGAAGGCCTTGTTGATGTCCTCCAGCGGCATGGTGTGGGTGATGAGCGGGTCGATCTCGATCTTGCCGTCCATGTACCAGTCGACGATCCGCGGGACGTCGGTGCGCCCGCGCGCGCCCCCGAAGGCGCTGCCTTTCCAGACCCGGCCGGTGACGAGCTGGAAAGGGCGGGTGGCGATCTCGCGGCCGGCTTCGGCCACTCCGATGATCGTCGAGACGCCCCAGCCGCGGTGGCAGCATTCGAGCGCCTGGCGCATGACGTCGGTGTTGCCGGTGCAGTCGAAGCTGTAGTCGGCGCCGCCGTCGGTGAGGTCGAGGATCGCCTGCACGACCTTGTCCATGCCGATCTCGGCCGGGTTGATGAAGTCGGTCATCCCGAAGGCCTGGGCCATCGCCCGCTTGGCCGGGTTGACGTCGATGCCGACGATCCGGTCCGCGCCGACCAGCTTCGCGCCCTGGATGACGTTGAGGCCGATCCCGCCGAGCCCGAAGACGACGACGTTTGCGCCGGGCTCGACCCCGGCGGTCCAGATCACCGCTCCGACGCCGGTCGTCACTCCGCAGCCGATGTAGCAGATCTTGTCGAACGGGGCGTCCTCGCGGACCTTGGCGACGGCGATCTGCGGCATGACGGTGAAGTTCTAGAAGGTCGAGCAGCCCATATAATGGTGGATCGTCTCGGAGCCGAGGCGGAAGCGGCTGGTGCCGTCCGGCATCACGCCCTTGCCCTGGGTTCCGCGGATGGCGGTGCACAGGTTGGTCTTGCGGCTGAGGCACGACTTACACTGGCGGCATTCGGGCGTGTAGAGCGGGATGACATGGTCTCCCACCTTCACCGACGTCACTCCGGCGCCGACCTCGCGCACGACGCCGGCGCCTTCGTGGCCGAGGATCGAGGGGAAGATGCCCTCGCTGTCCTTGCCCTCGAGGGTATAGGCATCCGTGTGGCAGACGCCCGTCGCCATGATCTCGACGAGCACTTCGCCCGGGCGCGGGCCGTCCAGCTCCACCTCGTGGATTTCCAGCGGCCGGTTGGGCGCGACGGCGATTGCGGCGCGGGTTCTCATCAGTCTCTCCTTGCGGGAACGAAGCGCCCTTAGCCCGCATTTGCGGTTGGATGAAGATCGTCCCTGCCGCCATCCTGCTCCTGGCGCTTGCCGCCTGCGACGTGATCGCGCCGCCGCCTCGGGAGGCCGCGAAGGTGGACTACCGGCCGCAGGAGGCGGGGACGGTCGACCATGCCTTGTGCCTGCTCGGCTTCACCGCGATTCCGCTCCGCGAGGCGCGGGGGACCGGCCATCACCTCGTCACGACGGCCGTCAACGGCAAGGAGGGAGTCTTCATCCTCGACACCGGCGCCAATCTGTCGGTGATCGATTCGGACCATGTCGCCCATTTCGGGCTGGCCTCGGCGCGCGGGAGGCGGGGCGGCGCTACCGGCCTCGGCGGCTCCAACGCGGCGCGGCAGGTGTCGATCGAAAGCCTCGCCTTCGGGCCGGTGAAGCTGAGGCAGCGGCGGATGGTGATCACCGACCTCGGCTCGATCGGCGACGCCTTGGCGCCGCTCTCGGGCGGAGCCGTCCACGGGCTCATCGGCCAGGACGTGCTCAAGGAGCATCGCGCGGTGATCGATGTCGAAAGGCCGCTTCTCTACCTGATCGAGGCCGATGAGGAGCCGGCGCCGGTGCCGGCGGAGAAGTGCCGGGCTGGGGCGGGGGAGACGAAGGGCTGAGCCTGCTTTGCCTCCCCATGCGAAGCATGGGGAGGGGGACCACCGAAGGTGGTGGAGGGGTAGAAGGCGCAGGCCTTTGCCGTCTCGCTCCCGAACGTCGGAATCCTCGGCAGCTACCCCTCCACCACCCTTCGGGTGGTCCCCCTCCCCATCTGGCGATGGGGAGGCAAATCAGCGCCACTTCCTCCGGTCCGCCAGGATCGCCTTCGCCGCATTATGCCCCGGCGCGCCCGTCACGCCGCCTCCCGGATGGGCGCCGGAGCCGCACAGGTAGAGCCCCGGAAGCGGCATCCTGTAATCGGCATGGCCGAGCATCGGCCGGGCCGAGAAGAGCTGGTCGAGGCCCATCTTGCCGTGGAAGATGTCGCCGCGCGGAACTCCGAAGCGTTGCTCCAGGTGCCAGGGAGACAAGGGCAGGCGCCCGATCACCGAGGCTTTGAAGCCGGGCGCGTAGCGGTCGACGTGGGCGACGATATGGTCCGCGGCTTCGTCGGCCCGGGACTCCCAGCCGCCCTCGACCTCGTAGGGGAAATGCTGGCAGAACAGGCTGGCGACATGCTGCCCCGGCGGGGCGAGGCTGTCGTCGAGGGTCGAGGGGACCAGCATCTCGACGATCGGCTCGCGCGCCCAGCCTTCGGTGCGGGCGCTGGTATAGGCGCGGTCCATGTAGCCGAGCGAAGGGGCGATGATGATCCCGGCGGTGAGGTGGTCCCCCTCCTGCGGGAGGCTGGTGAAGCGCGGCAGCTCGGACAGAGCGACGTTCATCCGGAACGTCGCCGATTCCGCCCCCCAGCCCGCCATCCGCCGGGAAATTTCGGGCGCGACGGCGCCGTGGGGGAGCAGGCTGCCGAACAGGAAGAGGGGATTGACGTTCGCCGCCACCGCCTTGGCCCGGTAGGTCCGCCCGCCCGCCACGGCGCCCGCGGCCCGGCCGCCCTCGACGATGATCTCCTCGACCGGCGAACCGACGAGGATCTCGACGCCCTTCGCTCGGGCCGCCTTGGCCATGGCCTGGGTGATCGCGCCCATTCCGCCGATCGCATGGCCCCAGGCGCCGGCCACCCCGGCGGCTTCGCCGAAGAGGTGGTGGAGGAGGACGTAGGCCGAGCCCGGATCGTAGGGGCTGGCATAATTGCCGACCACCGCATCGAAGCCGAACAGGGCCTGGACGATGTCCGCCGCGAAATGGCGCTCCAATATGTCGGCCGCCGATTTGGTGAAGAAGTCGAGCAGGTTGCGCTGCTCCTCCGCGGTCATTCCCCGCACGGAATTGCCGAGCTTGAGCGCCGCGAGCACGTCGGCGAGGCCGCCTCCCGCATTGGGCGGGGCGCGCAGGATCCAGTCGCGAAGGATGGCGACGACGGAGCCGAGCGCCCGGGAATAAGCGTCGTAGCCCTCCGCGTCCTCGGGCGAATGCCGCTCGATCTCGCGGCGGGTGAGTCCGTCGCGGCCCGAGAGGAGATGGCCGGTGCCCAGCGTCGGCAGGAAATTGTCGATCTTCCGGAGCACGACCCGGAGACCGTGCTCGTAGAGGCGCATGTCCCCGATGACCTTCGGGTTGAGCAGGCTTACGGTGTAGGAAGCGGTCGAATTGCGGAAGCCGGGATGGAACTCCTCCGTCACCGCCGCCCCGCCGACGACAGGGCGGCGCTCGAGCACCGTCACCTTCAGCCCCTTCGCCGCGAGGTAATAAGCGCAGACGAGGCCGTTATGGCCTGCACCGATGATGAGGACGTCGGATGTCATGGCGGCCGCCTTACAGGCGTGGCTGCTGCGCCGGTAGAGCGCTTTCCGCCGTCGAGGCGCCGCCTGGATGTCTCCGCGCGCAAAAGTCGGTATGAAGCCCGAATGACCCTCGTCTCGCTCGCCTTGATCCTGCTGCTCTCGCCCGAGGACCCCGCGGGGCAGGCCCTTCGCGCGCGAGTGGAAAGCGCGCCCCGCAAGGTGGCGGCGTTCATCGAGCGGCGCGCCGGGTGCAACCACTTCCTGGGCGAGGAACCCTATGATCGCGAGCGCGCGGCGGAGCTGAACAGGACGATCCGGGAGCTGCGGTGCAATCGCGTCGAGCGCGACCAGCGCAGGCTCGAACGCACCTACCGGGGCCGGACCGACATTCTCCAGCTCCTGAAGCAAACCGAAGACCTTCCAGGCTGGTGAGGCGCGCTCACTCCGCCAGCTCCTCGAGCGGCAGCGCGAGGCTCGCCTTGAGCCGCCGCTTGACGAAGCTCGTCTCGTAGCGGCGCACGGCGCGCTGCCCGGCGAGCATTTCGTCCGCGAACAGGTTGAACGCCTCCATCCCCGCGACCACGACGAGCAGGAGGATGTCGAACGCGCCGGAAATCTCGAGGCAGAACTGGACGTTCGGCGAGGCGGCGAGCTGGCGCTTGAAGCTCGCCACCTCCGTGAGGGCGTGCCGCTCCAGCTGGACATTGATGATCGCCGAAAGCGGATGGCCGAGCGCCTGCTCCGAGACGATGGCGACGTCGCCGGAGATCGTTCGGCTGGAACGCAGGTGGCGAAGCCGGCGGGCGACCGCGGAGGAGGAGAGGCCGACCCTCTCCGCCAGCGTCTCCGTGGTGAGAAGATTGTCGACCTGCATCCAGCTCAGGAGCTTGAGGTCGAACGGGTCCAGCTTCTTGTCCATTCAGGCGAATTCCCATCGATTAATTCCACGACCTGGCGATTGTCGCTCCAAGTTCGCCTCAAATTGGCGGTGTATCAAGATGATAACACTCCGGGGATGAAAAGCAGGTCAAGTACGAGGGAGAGAGCAAGATGCGTATCCGTGGAATGATCCTCATCGCCGCCGCCAGTGTCGCGATATCGGCGCAGGTCGCTTGGGCGCAGCCGGCCGGGCCGGCCGCGGCTCCCGCGCGGGTCGACGGCCGTACGGTCGTGGCCGAGATCCGGCGGGTCCTCGCCGCCAATTACGTGCTTCCCGAAGTTCGGCCGAAGCTCGACGCCGCCCTCGCCAGGGGGCTGGCGGAAGGCCGCTACGACGTCTCGGATCCGGCCGTGCTCCTGGAGCGGGTGAACGCGGATCTCACCGCCGTCGCGCACGACAAGCATCTCAGCCTCGAATACGACCCGCGCGCCTCGGCCGAGGCCGCCGCACCGCCGCGCGGCCCTCAGGAAGGTTCGGCCCCGTCGCCCGAGCAGATCCGGCAGGCCGAGCGGCGCAACCACGGCTTTACCGAAATGAAGGTGCTGCCGGGGAATGTCCGCTACGTGAACCTTCAGGGTTTCGTATGGGTGGGGCCCAAAAGCGCCGAGGCTTATGACAATGCGATGCGCTTCCTTCGCGACGGCGACGCCGCGATCATCGATCTTCGCCAGAATGGCGGCGGAAGCCCGCAGGCCGTGCAATATCTGGTCAGCCACTTCATGGAGCCGAACCGGCCGATCGTCACCTTCCACATGGGCGCGAGCCAGGTCGACCGGCTGTCGACTTTGGCGACGCTGCCCGCCGGACGGATGGTCGGAAAGCCGCTCTACGTCCTGACCAGCGGGAACAGCGCGAGCGCCGCGGAGGAGTTCACCGGCCATGTCGCGGGCTTCAGGCTCGGGGAGCTGATCGGCGCCACCACCGCGGGTGCGGGCTTTCGCAACCAGTTCTTCCCGTTGACCGGCGGCTATGTGATCAGCGTCTCCGTAGGCCGGGCGGTCCTCGCCTCCACCGGCAAGGACTGGGAAGGGGTGGGGATCGCCCCCACGACGCCTGTCGATCCGGAGAAGGCGCTCGACGTCGCCCAGATGCACGCCATGCGCCGCCTGGCCGCGACGGCGCCGGCCCGAGAGAAGCCGAACTACGAGGCGACGGCCGCGATGCTGGCGGCAAAGCTGGATCCCGTCGCGACCGCGCTTCCGCTGGCCGCTTATTCCGGCACGTTCGGCGAGCGGAAGGTGCGGCTCGAAAACGGGCGCCTCACCTTCCAGCGCGAGGGCGGAACCAAGCTCATGATGGTGCCGATCGGCCCTAACCTGGTCGCCTTCGAGAACGACCCGACGACCCGGATCGAATATAAGGTGGCGGGGTCCCAGGCGACGGGCTTCGAGCTCCAGCGCGGCGACGGCAGCCGGGTCGCCGCGGACCGCACGTCCTGACCTGTCCTCCCCATCGCGCAGCGATGGGGAGGCGGACCCTGCGAATCATGGTGGGAGGCCAGGGCTCGGCGCCAGCGTCCTGCACAGCCAGGCGTTCACGGCGAAGCGGTAATCCTCGAAGCTGCAGCCGGGGCAGCCGATGGGCCGGACCTCGTGGCGCACCCATGAAGGGAAGACGACCAGGCTGTTGTCCAGCGGCTCGAATTCGATGAAGTCGCCGGACGCGTCATGGTCGCCGAGGCGGTAGAGGCGGAGCGTGCCGCCGGTGAATCGCTTCGGCTCGCGGTGGAAATAATAGACGGCACTGACCAGCCGGTCCTGCTTGCCGGTCTTGTCGCCGCCGAGCGGCTGGCGGCCGCGGCCCAGGGGAATGTCGCGGTGGTGGGCGAAGAAGGCGCCCTCGCCATGGGCGGCGATCTCGAGCTCGACGAACTCGATCTCGAAGGGCCTGGCGCCGGTTCGCCGGAAGATGTCCGGCAGGGACTCGTTCAATCGCCGCTCCAGAACGGCCCGGTGCGGACCAAGATCGTTCAGGCGCTCGGCGATCCGGCGCTTGGGATCGATGACGCCGCCGGTGAGCCGGGCGGGGCCGAAGCGCTCCCGGTTGGAGAGGACCCAGTCGAGCAGGGCCCGATGCTCGGCCGGATCGAGGAAGTCGCGATACTGGTGGCAGGGCGGCAGGGGCCGCGGTGGGAGGGCCGCCACCGGTCAGCCGTTCGGCCGCGCCTTGGGGAAGCCGCCCCAGGCGCGGTCGTAATCCGGCTGCAGGCCTGCGCCATCGCTCATTGCGAAAGCGGTCGGACGGAAGGGCCAGCAGCTCTCCACCATGAACGCCAATGTGTCCTCGATCTTGTGGGGCCTGAGCTCCGCTTCCGACGCCGCCCTCCAGCTGGCCACATCCGGGCCATGGCCGGACATGAGGTTGTGGAGGCTGAGGCCGCCTGGAGCGAAGCCTTCCGCCTTGGCGTCGTACGCGCCCCTGATCAGCCCCATGCACTCGCTCATCACGTTGCGGTGGAACCAGGGCGGCCGGAACGTGTCCTCGGCGACCATCCAGCGCGGCGGGAAGATGACGAAATCGGCGTTCGCTCGGCCCGCCGTCCCGGAGGGGCTGGTGAGGACGGTGAAGATCGAGGGGTCGGGATGGTCGAAGCTCACCGTCCCCATCGTGTTGAAGCGGGCGAGATCGTATTTCCAGGGGGCCAGATTGCCGTGCCAGGCGACGACGTCGAGCGGCGAATGGTCGAGAGTCGTCGTCCACAGGCGGCCGAGATATTTCTGGACGAGCTCGACCTCGCGCTCCGCATCCTCGAAGGCCGCGACGGGGGTGAGGAAGTCGCGGGGATTGGCGAGCCCGTTGGAGCCGATCGGGCCGAGGTCGGGAAGCCGGAACAGGGCGCCGTAATTTTCGGCGACATAGCCGCGCGCGCTTCCGTCGGGCAGGGCCGCCCGGAAGCGCACCCCGCGCGGGATCAGCGCCACCTCGCCGGGAGCGACTTCGATCCGGCCCATTTCGGTGAGCAGCTCGAGCCGGCCCTGCTCGGGGATGAAGAGCATCTCGCCGTCGGCGTTGAAGAAGCAGCGCTCCGTCATGTCGGCGGTGGCGCGGTAGACGTGGACCGCCACCCCCGACAGCGCTTCGGGATCGCCGTTGGCGACCATCGTGGTCATCGAATCGATGAGGTCGGCGGGCGCTTCCGGGAGCGGGAGCGGATCCCAGCGCAGCCGGTTGGGGGGCAGCGGATAGTGGAGCAGCTCGGCGCTGTAGGCCGCTCCGGCCTGGAAGGGCGCATAAGGGGGATGCTCGGCGCTCGGGCGCAGCCGGTAGAGCCATGAGCGCCGATTCTCGTGGCGGGGCGCGGTGAAGGCG
>DASVTA010000083.1:0-7376 GCA_036387815.1 Allosphingosinicella sp. | reverse complement strand
GATGTCGCCGGCCGCCAGAGCGATCAGGTAAGGCGCCACCGGTTTGTCCATCCGGAAACGGAAGGCGCGGCCGCCGCCCTCGGCAGCCTCGCCCTCGGGCGTGAGGCGCTCGCCGCTCATCACCGCCCGCAGGGGTTCGGGCACGACGATTCGCGCTTCCCAGGTCTGTCGGATCCCGGGGCTGTCCTGAGTCGGTATCCAGCTTCGGTTGAGGATCGCCTGGCCCTGGCTGAACAGGAAGGGATGCTTCTTGCCGGCGGTCTGCTCGGGAGTCAGCCATTGCAGCGCCTCGGCCCCGGGCGCGCTGGCATAGGCGATCCGGATCCGGGTGGCGCCGTTCAGCTGGACGGTCAGCGGAGCGCCGAGCGCCTCGTCGGCCTTGCCCATAGCGAAGGGGAGCGGCTTGCCGCCGCCGTCGGTCACGGCCTTGACCTCCAGCCCCTTGCTGTCGAGGACGATCTCTTTCGCGCCAGGCCTGGACTGAACGTCGAGCGTCGCCGTCCCGCCGATCCGCTTGGCCGCGAAATCGGCCTTGAGGTCGAGCGCGACGTGAGTGACCCGCGCTTCCAGCGGCCGGGCGTAGCTTTGCGGATCCCTGGCGTCCGGAGAATCGAGGACCGGAGCGATCTGCCGTTCTCCGGCCGCCGCCTCCTTCTTCGGAGCATCGTGGTCGGCCGCCGGCGAGCAGGCGGCGAGAAAGGCGAGGAAAGCGGCGGGCAACAGACGCAAGTCGGACTCCTGTCGGTCAGGCGGGGCTGGGACGCTCCTCCACCAGCCGGAAGCCGATGTCCACCACCGCCTCCGCCGCGATCCCGATGGCGAGGCCCGCGCCGACGTCGGTGGGGTAATGGGCGCAGCGCGGGATCTGGGCCAGTGCGAGCGCGCTTCCCGCCGCATAGGCCGGCGCACGCAGCTTGGGATAGTCGCGGGCGAAGGCCCAGGCGACGGCGGCCGCGCCGGCGCTGTGGCCGGACGGGAAGCTGGTCTCTTCCTTGGAGGAGTCCCGGCCGGGCTTGGGCACGTGGTCCTTGCCCTTCTCGTCCTTCGATCGCGGCCGGGTGCGGTCGACGCGCTCCTTGACGAAATCCTTGGCGAGAGTCGCCAGCGTATGCGCCACCAGCATCCTGACGCCGGTTCGGGCGAGGCCGCGGCCGCCGGCGACGAGGCCGGCCGCGATCACTGCAGCGCACAAGGTCCGGAGCGGCGGCTGGTCGCCCAGCGAAGCGAAGCGGCCGAGCGCCTCCATCGCCGGCGTTCCCTGATAGGGCAGCGCGGCCTCGGCCGCCGCTTCATCGGCCGCGAGCAGGGCCTCGCTCGCCTTTCGCTCAGCCATGGCGGGCGAAGACCGAGCTGTCGAAGCGTGCGAGAAGGTCGCCGGGTCCGTCGTAAAGCTCGCAGGCGCCGGCCTGCGCCAGCGCCTCGTCGGGAAAGCCGCCCGAGCGGAAGCCGATCGTCCTCAGCCCGAGCTTGCCGGCGGCCTTTGCGTCCCAGGGCGTGTCGCCGACCACCGCCACCTCGGCCGCGCCCAGCGGAGCCACCCGGCCGAGCGCCGCCGCGAAGATGTCGGGGCAGGGCTTGGACCTTTCGACATCGTCCTTGGAGGTCGTCGCCTCGACGAGGTCAGCGCAGGCGATGAGGCTGAGGTGATAATCCACTTCCTCCGAATGGGAGGAGGAAGCGAGCACGATCCGGATCCCGTCCGCCGCGAGCCGCTCGAACAGCGCGCGGACACCCGGGAAGGGAGTCGCGCGCGGCAGATAGTCGCGCTTGAACAGCCCGGAGCGGAAATCCTCCATCTCCTCCCGCTGGGCGTCGCTCAGGCCCGGGAAAAGCGACGGGATCAGATTGTCGCCCCCCTTCCCCACTTGCCAGCGAATCTCCTCCACCGGCTTGTCGAGGCCGAAGGCGAGGAAGGCCTCGCGCCAGGCGGCGGCGTGGAGGTCGTTGGTGTCGACGAGGGTCCCGTCGACGTCGAAGAGGACGGCGCGGGGAGGAGCGCCGTCGCAGGTGCTGGATGGTTCATTCATTCCCCCTCCAACGGCCGAGGGCATCGCAATATCCCTGGCCCGGGTCGAACCGGTCAGATCCGCGGGCTCAGGTGGCTCAAACGCGGACACTTGGCCGGCGGAGGGCGCAAACAGGGTTAATCCGCTATTCACCATCCTTGTCCTGCCGCCGCCCTCATGTTATCCGTTCCGGCAACTCAACAAAGGCAGGCGCGGCAGGAGGCGGACGCGATTGTGATGCAGCAGGCGCTCAAGGTGATCTTCTTCGCGATGCCTTTCCTGTTCGGGATCGGCTTCATCGCGCCGGTGACGGCGGAGCTCATGGCGCTGGTCGGCGTGGAAGCGCCGCTTGGCCTTTCGCGCATCGGCTTCGGCCTCCTGTTCGGCGGCCTTTGGGGCGCCTATGCGACGATCAAGGGGAGCTGGCTGTGAAGGGTCAGATAATGGATGCCTCGGCAGGCGCGTTCGTCTCTCCGCCGGACCTCAGGGACCATTCCGGCACGGGCACGCCCAGGCACGATCCCTCGGGCCGTTCGAAGCCCGGCGGCGTGTCGATCCTCGCGACCGAGGAGCGTCAGCGCCTGCTCCGGATGGAGCGGGAGATCGCCGCCCGGCACATCGGCGCTCCGGCCTGGGGCTATACCGCTTTCACCCTTTCGGGTTTCGCCCTTTGGGTGGCGCTGTTCCCGCTCGCAGCGGTGGGGGCGGTGCCCCTCTGGCTGGCCTTCGTCGTTTCGACGATCCTTGCGACCGGGGGCTATGTCCCCTGCCACGAAGCGATGCATTGCAACATCGCGCGCAAGGGAAGCCGCTTCTACTGGCTGAACGAGCTGGTCGGCCAGGTGAGCACGATCCCGCTCATCTGCCCCTATTCCATGGCCCGGGTCATGCACTTGGAGCACCATTATCATTGCAACGACCCGATGCGGGATCCCGATTATCCCGATGCGGCGCCGAGCGCCTGGAGGGCGATAGTCAAGACCTGGCTGAACCGGCAGCCGCGCAACGGCGGCGCGATGCACAACTACAAGCGGATCCTGGCGGAGCTTGGGACACCCGCGGCGAAGCGCGCCGAGCGCGACACCGTGATCCTGCAGCTGCTGGCCATGGGCTTCTTCTTCTCCATGGCATGGGGCGGCTACGCCCTGGTGATCGCACTGGTCTGGTGGCTGCCGCGCCACATCGCCTTGTCCTACATCCGTTTCTACCTGAGCTGGGCCCCGCATCATCCGCGCCAGGAGAAGGGCCGCTACGGCAATACCCGGCCGTTCAAGAGCTCCCTGGGCAACCTCCTGTCGCTCGGGATGCAGTACCACGTGGTCCACCACCTCTATCCCGGCATCCCGATTCACCGCACCCGGCCCGCTTATTACGAGATGCGCGACATCCTGGCGGCACGCGGCATCGACGTGAGCGCGCTCTAGGGAACGTCAGGACCGACTGCGCAGCCCGGGCGGATCGATCCCGGCGGTCCCCGGCGGCGACGGCCGGGTCAGCTCCCGATCAGGATCCCGGATAAGGGGCGCGGAATCGCAGGACGGGTCCGTCGACCACCATTCGCGGCAGGCGCGGGTAGTGACCCACGAAGCGCTGGCACCCCGCCGACATGCGCAGCGTCCAGGGACTTCCGTCGTTGCAGCTGAGCACGAGCTCGACCTTGGCGGCATGGGCTTTCTGGAACATCATGGCTTGAGGCTGTGCTTTCATGGTTATTTCCAATGGCAGCCAAAGCTTCACAAATGCTTTCCGGTTCCCCGAAGCCGCTCCTCTTAAGCTAAGTTAAACCAGTTTCCGGCAGAACGGCGTGGGGGGCGGAGACAGCTTTGACGAGCATCATCAACAAAATGCGTCAGATCGGGCAGACGGATAAGGCCGTCGCTGAAGAGGTGCGCCGGTCGCTCGTCGAGACCCTGTTCGCGTCCGCCACCTCGCTCGGAGCGGGCGCGGTGGCGGGGGCCGTCATCAGCACGACCATCGCCATCGCCACCGGCGATCCCTTCCTGCAAATGATCGCCGTGGCGATCGGCGCCACCGGCGCCCTTCGCGTCAGCCATGCGGTCTTCCACCACATCGGGCCCGAAAAGGAGGAGGCGAAAACCACCCGTTCCGAGATCATTTACGAGCTCGGCGCGTGGGCTTATGCCTTCCTGCTTGGGCTGCTGACGTTCACGACGATCGTTCGAACGGACAATTCGCTCCTCCATTTGGTCGCCGCGGCGCCTACCGCGGGCTATTCGGCGGGCATTTGCGGACGCAACGCCGGACGCCCGCTGATCGCCATCGGGCAGCTGGCGCTGGCCTCGGCGCCGCTTTCCCTGGGCCTCTTCCTCTCGGCGGACCCGATCCGGTGGGTGCTCGGAATCGTCAACGCCATCTTCATCTTCGGGATGGTGGACATCACCCTCCAGACCTATTCGGCCGTGCTCACCGCCATGTCGGCGACCCATGAGCAAAAGCGCCTCACGGCACGCTTCGAACGGCTCGCCCGCTACGATTCGCTGACGGGGCTCGAGAACCGCGGCGCCTTTCAGGAGCGGCTGCAGTCGGAGCTCGCGGCGATCAGCACCGGCGGCGGCGACCTCGCGATCCTGTGGGTGGATCTGGACAGGTTCAAGGAGATCAACGATTCGCTCGGCCACCCGACCGGCGACGGAGTGCTCTGCACCGTCGCACGCCAGCTCTCCTCGATCATCGAGGGGCGCGGAAGCGTCGCCCGATTCGGCGGCGACGAGTTCGTCCTGCTCGCGCGCGGCAACAAACCCTATTTCGCGGAGGAGCTCGCCCGCGAGGTGATGCGCGGCCTCGCCATCCCGATGTCCGTCGAGGGCGCGTCGCTGCAGGTGACCGGATCGGTCGGCGGCGCCGTCGCGCCCGGCCACGGCACGGACGCGGACACTTTGCTCCAGCATGCCGACATGGCGCTCTACCACGCCAAGGCGAACGGCCGGAACGACTTCTGCCTGTTCGAATCGAAGATGCAGGACGAGTTCCAGCACAAGCGCAGGCTGGAGGCGGCGCTGAAGGACGCGATCGAGAAAGGCGAGCTGGAAGTCTACTACCAGCCGATCGTCGACCTCAAGACCAAGAAGGTCACCTGCTGCGAGGCGCTTCTGCGCTGGCACCATCCGGAGCTCGGAATGGTGAGCCCCGCCGATTTCATCCCGATCGCGGAGAGCACCGGCCTGATCTCCCCGATCAGCCACTGGGTGCTCTTTCAGGCTTGCGCGGCGGCGGCGAAATGGCCGGAGGACGTCAGCATCGCCGTCAACATGTCCCCGGCGCTGCTCAAGGACCTCCATCTCAGCCACATGATCCTCTCCGCGCTCTACCGTTCGGGCCTCGCGGCCCGGCGGCTCGAGCTGGAGATCACGGAGAGCGTGCTTCTGGAGGAGACCGCCCAATCCAATTCGCTGATCCGCGAGTTCCAGAGGATCGGCCTCAAGCTATCGATCGACGATTTCGGCACGGGCTATTCCTCGCTCACCTATTTGAAGAAGTACCGGTTCGACAAGATCAAGATCGACACCAGCTTCATCGCCGACGTCACCAAGAGCCGCGAGGCCCGGGCGATCATCCACGCCCTGGTCAGCCTCGCCGCGGAGCTCGACATGGAGATCGTCGCCGAAGGGATCGAGACCGAGACCCAGCTCGGCTACGTCACCGGGGCCGGCTGCACCGCGGCCCAAGGCTTCTTCCTGGGCCGGCCGGTGCCGGAATCGGTGATCAACCGCCGCCTGGAAATGCAGGGACGGGGCGAGGCATGGCTGGAGGCGGACCCCGCCCCCGGCAGCCTCAGGCGCTTGCAAGCCTAGTTTGGGCGCTCCCCAGCCTGCGCATGAGCTTCACGTCCGCGTTGCTGAGGCAGAGCGCGCTGTCCGCCCAGACCTCGACGATCGCATTCAGCTCCTCCAGCGTGACCGGAGCGGTGAGGCTCGAGGCGCGGTAGATGCCCCGATGACCCGCGTGGCGACGGCCGTTCTTGGCGATGTAGGCGCGAACCGCTTCCTCGCCGCAACCCGGTTCGGCGAGAATGTGCACGATGCCCATCTGATGCATCTCTTCCGCCGTGTAGAGCCGGTTGGACAGCATCATCTCCTCGGCCTTGGCGACCCCGACCTTGCGCGAGAGCAGGCTGTGCGCGCCCATTCCCGGGAACAGTCCGAAAGCGATTTCGGGCAGGCCGAACTTGGCGCCCTTTTCCGCCACGATGACGTTGAAGCTCAGCACCGCCTCGAAGCCGCCGCCGAGGGCGTCGCCCTGGACGAGGGCGATGGTGACGACCGGCAGCTCGAGACCCCGCATGTGGTTGTGGAGGATCGAGACGCAGTCGCGGCCGTAGCGGACCAGCCCATCGCGATCGTTCGTCTCGATGAATCGGGCGAACAGCTCGAGATCACCACCGAGGTTAAAAACTCCGGGAAAGCGGGAGCCGAGCACGATATACTTCAGCCCCTCCTCCGGGTTCGCGAACTCGCGTCCGATCTCCGCCTGCCAGCGCTGGAAATCGCGAAGCATCGCCCGGTTGAAATTGGGACGGGCGACCGGGGTCATGTGGGTCCACAAGGTGCCGTTCGCCGCCTCCCAGTGGACTTCCAGCTGGCCCAGGTCGAACAGGCGCGCGCCTGCGGGGCGCTCGCGATCCTGAAGCGGCAGCGTTCCCGCGCCGCCCTCCGCCGCGATCGCCACGGGGATCGTCTCTACGGCCGCGGGAAGGCTTACATGCTGATTCATCTTTTGCCCCAAGCATTTGGTGTACGACGAGGTAAGCATATAAGCGAACGGGTAACAATCGCGGCTGCGCACGTTTCGGGCGTTAACCGTTTAGGTGTTGCCCAAGGGGCTCGTATTGATCCGGATGAGGACGGTCAAATATCCATTTCGGATACAAATTAAAAAGGTTGAGAAACAAAGATTTCGTTTCTAGCCCTTACATCGGGTGAAGCGAGAGAATGGGGGGAAAAGTGGTTGTAAAGCCCGAGGGGCGCCGTCGCGCCGACACACGCCTGTTGCTTTTCGGGACGGCGGCAGGCCTGTTCGTGACCGCCGCGGCTCCCGCCACGGCGGGAGGCTTTTACCTGAAAGAACAGTCCGTTAGGGGATTGGGGCGAGCGAATTCGGGAGAGGTCGCCGATCAGGGCCCGGCCTCCCTGTGGTGGAACCCGGCCGCCATCGCCGGCACCAGGGAGAAGGAAGCGGCCTTCGGAGCCACCGCCATCCTGCCCCGCGGCAGGGTCAGCGACGACGGCACTTTGATCGATCGTCCGGGCGCGCCGCCGCAGCCGGTGGGGGGATTGCCCAGCCGATCCAACCCGATCCTGGGCGGCGTGGCGCCCAACAACGCCTTCGCCCTGCCGCTGAGTAAGCGAATCG
>DASVTA010000082.1:0-4404 GCA_036387815.1 Allosphingosinicella sp. | reverse complement strand
CCATGCGGCGACGTCGCGGGGAAGGCCGGCGCCGCTTTCGACATAGGGGGGATTGCACAGGACGAGGTCGAACCGCTCCTCGATCCCCTCCCCCCAATCGCCCCGCCGGAACTCGGCCCGATCCGAAAGGCCGAGCCGCTCCGAGTTGCGGCGCGCGTATGCGAGCGCCGCCTCGGACGCGTCGATGCCGATCCCGGTGGAGTCCGGCCACTGGTCGAGGGCGGCGAGAAGGAGGGTGCCCGGCCCGGTGCCCAGGTCGAGTATCCGCTTGGGCCCACCGTCGCCGAAATGCGCGAGCGCGGCTTCGATCAGGCTTTCGCTGTCCGGCCGGGGGACGAGGACTCCGGGGCCGACCTCCAGCTCGATCGTCCAGAAGGCGCGCCGGCCGGTGATGTAGGCGACCGGCTCCCCGGCCTCGCGGCGGGCGAGGAGCGCCTCGAATTCGGCCGGGGCCTGGCCGCTGCCGCCGGCGAGGAGCATCGCCTCCCGCTCGATCCCGAGCGCGTGCGCCATCAGCAGCTCGGCGTCGAGGCGGGGCGTGCCGCTGTGCGGGGCCAGGCGTGCCGCGGCGGCGGCGAGAGCTTCTTTAAGCCGTGGCGGCACTCAGCCCCTCGAACGTTCAAATCCTCCCCGGCATTCGCAGGGGAGGGGGACCATGCGAAGCATGGTGGAGGGGCCTTGCCGATTCCGAAGAACCCCTCCACCGCGCTTCGCGCGGTCCCCCTCCCCCGGAAAGCCGGGGGAGGACTTTCTTCTACACCTCATCCAGGCTCGCCAGCCGGTCGGCCTCGTCCTCGGACGTGAGCGCGCTCACCAGATCGTCGAGCTGCCCTTCCAGGATCTCCGGGAGGCGGTGGAGGGTCAGGTTGATGCGATGATCGGTCACCCGCCCCTGCGGGAAATTGTAGGTGCGGATCCGCTCCGAGCGATCGCCCGAGCCGACCATCGACTTGCGCGCGCCCGCCCGCTCGGAGGCGAGCCGCTCGCGCTCCTGTTCGTAGAGCCGGGTCCGAAGCACCTTCAAGGCCTTGGCCTTGTTCTTGTGCTGCGACTTCTCGTCCTGCTGGATGACGACGAGGCCGGTGGGAAGATGGGTGATCCGGACGGCGCTGTCGGTCGTGTTCACCGACTGCCCGCCGGGGCCGGAGGAGCGGTAGACGTCGATCCTGAGATCCGCGTCGTTGATCTGGACGTCCACTTCCTCTGCCTCCGGAAGCACCGCGACGGTCGCCGCGGAGGTGTGGATCCGGCCTCCGCTCTCGGTCACGGGAACGCGCTGGACCCGGTGGACTCCGCTTTCATATTTGAGCTTGGCGAACACGCCCTGCCCTCGGACCGAGGCGACGACCTCCTTGTAGCCGCCGACCTCCGCGGAGCTGGCCGAGATGAGCTCGACCTTCCACCCCTGGGTTTCGGCGTAACGCTGGTACATCCGGAACAGGTCGCCGGCGAACAATGCGGCTTCGTCGCCGCCGGTTCCGGCCCGGATCTCGAGCATCGCCGGGCGCTCGTCGGCGGCGTCGCGCGGCAGGAGCTTGAGAGCGAGCGCCCGTTCCGCCTCGGGCAGCCGCGACTGCAGCTGGGCAAGCTCCTCGCCGGCCATCTCGCGGATCTCGGGGCTCGGGTCGGCCAGCATCTCCGCCAGCAGATCGATCTCGGCCCGAAGCCGCCGGACCTCGCGCGCGGCCACGGCAACCGGCTCGATCTCGGCATAATCCTTGGAAAGGCGGACGAACTCGTCCGGAGCGACTCCGCCCGCGGACATGGCGTTCTGAAGCTCCTCGCGCCGCGCCTCGATGGCGGCGATCCGTTCGGCGGAGATGGAGGTCATGACGCGCTCGATGCCCCCGGAGCAGTAAGGGTCCGGCCCGCCGTCGGCCCGCGCCCGAGCTGTGCCAGTTGCCCGTTCAGCGCCTCCGCGAAGCGGTCGTCCAGCGGCAGGCCGGCCTGACCTCCGCTCGCCAGATCCTTCACCTTCACCTCGTTCCGGGCGAGCTCTTCGTCGCCGAGGATGAGCGCGATCGCCGCTCCCGACTTGCCGGCGGCCGCCATTCGTTTCTTCATATTGCCCTTGTACGCCATCTCGCATGCGACTCCGCCGCGTCTCAGATTGGCCGCGATTGCGACGGCCGCCGCCTCGGCTGCGTCGCCGAGCGGCACCAGCGCCACGTCGACCCTTGGCGAAAGCGGAAGCTCGATCAGCATCCCAAGCCGCTCGATCCCCGCCGCCCAGCCGACCGCGGGCGTGTGCGGGCCGCCCAGGCTTTCGATGAGCCCGTCATAGCGGCCGCCGGCAATCACGGCGCTTTGCGCTCCGAGATCCTCGGTGACGAACTCGAAGGCGGTGTGCCGGTAATAATCGAGGCCCCGGACGAGCCTCGGGTCACGCTTCCAGACGATCCCGGCGGAGTCGAGGCCGGCGGTCACCTTGCCGAAATAGTCGGAAGCCTCCGCCGTGAGGAAATCGTCGACGACGGGCGACGAATCGACGATCGGCCAGTCCTGATGCTCCTTGCTGTCGAGGATCCGAAGCGGGTTCTTCTCCAGCCGGGCGCGGCTCTCCGCCGACAGATCGCCGCGATGACCCTGGAAGTAATCGACGAGGGCCCTGCGCCAGGCGTCGCGCGTCGCGGGATCGCCGAGCGTGTTGAGCTTCAGCTCGACTCGGCCGCCGATGCCGAGCTCGGCGAGCAGCTGCGCCCCCATGGCGACGATCTCGACATCGGCGGCCGGCTCTCCGGCGCCGATGATCTCGACGTCGAGCTGGTGGAACTGCCGGTACCGCCCCTTCTGCGGCCTCTCGTAGCGGAAGGCGGGTCCGTGGGTGGCGATCTTGACCGGCGCATGCTGCTGCCAGCCTTCCGAAAGATAGGCGCGGCTGATGCCGGCGGTGAATTCGGGCCGAAGGGTAAGGCTGTCGCCGCCGCGGTCCTCGAAGCTGTACATCTCCTTGGAGACGATGTCGGTGGTCTCGCCGATCGAGCGGGCGAAGACGGCGGTGCTTTCGAATACCGGCATCTCTACCCGGCCGAAGCCGTAGAGCCTGCGAACGCGCTCGAACGCGGCAACCACCGTCTGGAAGCGGTCGGCATCCTCGCCCCAGATGTCCTGGGTGCCTCTGATCCTCTGCGGGCCCTTGCTCATCGGCGGCGCCTTAGCATTTTTGAGGGCGGGGGGAAGGGACGCCTCCTTCATTCCTCCCCGAGCTTGCCTCGGGGAGGGGGACCGCGCGAAGCGCGGTGGAGGGGAAATAGTGAGGTAGAATTGCCCCTCCACCACGGCGCTCCGCGCCGCGGTCCCCCTCCCCGAGCAAGCTCGGGGAGGAGTTGAAATGCAGGCTGGTCGCGCCGCGCCGGACCCGCCATCGCGTTGTAAAAGCTCAGGAGAGTCGCAAACATGCGCCGCACCGCCCCCTTCCTCGCCCTCGCCCTGCTCGCCACCGCCGCCCCGGCGCAGCGGGCGCCGGAGTTCAGCTCGTCCGAAACCGCCACCGCCAACACCAAAGCGGCGCTGAAGCGGATCAAGGCGCTCAACCCCCGGATCAACGCCGTCATCGCCGTCGATCCGACGGCCATCGACCAGGCCCGCTCCCTCGACCGCAACCGCCGGGCCCGCGGGCCGCTGTTCGGGATGCCGATCCTGATCAAGGACAATATCGAGACTCTCGGCCCCCTCCCGACGACGGCCGGAAGCCTGGCGCTCGCCGCGAACGTGACCAATCGGGACGCCCCGCTGGTCGCCCGCCTCCGCCAGGCCGGGGCGGTCATAGTGGGCAAGACCAACCTTTCCGAATGGGCGAACATCCGCGACAACGATTCCATCTCCGGCTGGAGCGCGATCGGCGGCCAGACCCGCAACCCGCATGCGCTGAACCGCAACGCCTGCGGATCGAGCACCGGAAGCGGCGCGGCGGTGGCCGCCGGGATGGTGCCGGCGGCGATCGGCACCGAGACGGACGGCTCGATCACCTGCCCGGCTTCCGTCAATGGAATCGTCGGCTTCAAGCCTACCGTCGGCCTCGTCAGCCGGACCCATGTCATCCCGATCAGCCACAGCCAGGACACTCCGGGGCCGATGACGCGGACGGTTCGCGACGCAGCGCTCGTCCTCTCCGCGATCGCCGGGAGCGACCCCGCCGACCCGCAGACGGGCGAGGCCGACGCCCGCCGCGCCGATTATGCCGCCGGCCTTTCCGCGGATTCGCTGCGCGGGAAGAGGATCGGGGTGATGCGCTTCGCCAGCGGCTTCGGAACCAATGAGGCGTTCGAGGAGGCTCTCCGGACGCTGAAGGCCCGGGGCGCCGTGCTCGTCGAGATCGAGAAGTTCGAGCGCAAGCCGGAAATGGGCCAGGGCGAGTTCAAGGTCCTGCTCACCGAGCTCAAGGCCGATCTCAACGCCTATCTC
>DASVTA010000081.1:0-9973 GCA_036387815.1 Allosphingosinicella sp. | reverse complement strand
TACCGGCACGCTCTACCAATAGGCGCTCGCGAATGCCGCCGCCCCCGAAGAAGGCGTTCCCGCTGCGCATCGAGCCGGCCCTGTGGGCCGCGCTCGAACGCGCGGCGGCGACCGACCTGAGGAGCGTCAACGCCCAGATCGAGTGCCTCCTGCGCGAGGCGCTGCAGCGGCGCGGCGTGAAGCTGGAGCCGCCGGAGAAGCGGCCGCGGGGCCGCCCCCCAGCCGAAGGCAAGAAGTGATTTAGCCCGATTCGGACGCGATTCCCGCTCCGGGACAGATTTCGTTTCGGGTCGGTAGTAAGCTTCCCGCCCGGCGCCGCCTCCCGCGGCGCGGCAGCTAAGGGGCTTCACCATGGCTATCATCAACGGCACCGGCGCCAACGACACGCTCAACGGCACCAACTCTTCCGACACCATCAACGGCCTCGGCGGCGACGATAGCCTGTTCGGCAACGGCGGCAGCGACACGCTGGACGGAGGCGCGGGCGCCGACACCATGAGCGGCGGCACGGGCAACGACACCTACATCGTCGACGATTCCGGCGACTCGGTCATCGAGAATGCTGGCGAAGGCAACGACCGGGTTCGAACCACGCTCGCCAGCTACACGCTGACCGCCAATGTGGAGGATCTGCACTTCATCGGGGCCGGAAGCTTCACCGGCACCGGCAACGGCCTCAACAATCACATCTACGGGGCGGGCGGCAACGACATCCTCTCCGGCGGCGACGGTCACGACACTCTGAACGGCAACGGCGGCGACGACAGCCTCTACGGCGGGGTCGACCACGATACTCTGAACGGCGGAAGCGGGGCCGACTATATGGAGGGCAATGACGGCAACGACGTCTACATCGTCGACAATGCCGGCGATTCGGTGGTCGAGGCCGCCGGCGAGGGGGTCGACGAGGTCTATGCGAACCTTTCCACCTATACGCTTGGCGCCAATTTCGAGAACCTGACCTCCAATCTGATCGGGGGAGCCGCCTTCCACGGGATCGGGAACGGGCTCGACAACGTCCTCTACGGCCAGTCGGGCAACGACAGCCTCGAGGGCCTTGCAGGCGACGACACGATCCGGGGGAATGTCGGCGACGACGCGCTCGACGGCGGAGCCGACGACGATCTCCTGATCGGCGGGTCCGGGGCGGACGTCCTGACCGGCGGGAGCGGCGCCGATGATTTCCGGATCGGCTATTTCGAAAGCGGCACCGGAGCGAACGCCGACCGGATCACCGACTTCGCCGGCGGAAGCGACATCGTCGATATCTCGGGCTGGGACGCCGATACGGGAACCGGCGGGGACCAGGCGTTCAGCTTTGTCGGAAACGCGGCCTTCAGCGGCTCGGCCGGTGAGCTGCGCACCTATTTCGACGGCGTCGACACCTGGATCCAGGGCGACATCAACGGCGACTCGGCCGCCGATTTCGAAATCCGGTTCGACGGCGCCGTGCCTCTGACCGGCGCGGACTTCATCCTCTAACCGCATTCCTCATGAGGTCGCCACCACCGGGCGGCGGCCTCATCCGGACCGCAGGATTTTCCCGGTGAACGGGAACGGCCGGCGGCCGGAAAAAGCTCCACAGCTAATTGAACCGTTTCCGATCTAAACCCCGGTGAAAGAAGGATTTCGTTAAGGTTGGAGAGTAACCCTAAGGCCAGGCGCCGCATTTTGCGGCGCGCTATTGAGGGGCGTCACCATGGCAATCATCCAGGGCACGATGGTCAACGAAACGCTCATCGGCACCAGTTCCGACGATGAGATTTATGGTCTGGACGGATACGATCACCTCTATGGCGGCGGCGGGAACGACCTTCTCGCGGGTGGCCTCGGCGACGATTTGCTGGACGGCGAATCGGGCGCCGACGTGATGGACGGCGGCGACGGCAACGACACTTATTATGTCGACGATTCCGGCGACACGATCATCGAAGCCCAGGCCGACGGCGACACTGACATCGTCCACGTCTCGGCCACCACCTTCGACGCGGGCAACGCCTGGGTGGAGCAGATATATTATTCGGGCACCGGCTCGGCGACTCTCTACGGAGGGATCGGCAACAACTTTCTCAGCTCGAGCACCGGCAACGACTGGCTCGACGGCCAAGGCGGCAACGACTGGATCTTCGGCGGCGCCGGCGACGATCACCTCGAAGGCGGCGCCGGCAACGACGATCTCGACGGCTGGTTCGGCAACGATACGATGGTCGGCGGCACCGGCGACGACATCTATCACGTCGATTCGAGCAGCGACGTCGTCGTCGAATATGCCAACGAGGGCATCGACACCGTCAAGATCAGGAAGGCGAGCTACACCCTGCTCGCCAATTTCGAGAATGCGGACTTGCGTTTCTACTCCGGATCGATGTCCGTCACCGGCAATTCGGCCAACAACCTCTTCCTCATGGGGATCGGCGCCCAGTCGGTGAGCGGCGGCGCCGGAATCGACACCCTTTCCTACGCCTTCACCGGGCAGGTGAGCATCGATCTTTGGACCTGGGACTTCGGCGGCGAGGCGGCCGACGATTGGATCACCGGCTTCGAAAACCTCACCGGCAGCCCCTATGACGACGTGCTGCGGTCGCTCAACACGGGCAGCGTCATCGACGGCGGCTACGGCGCCGACGTCATGGATGGGCGTGGCGGCCACGACATCTATTATGTCGACAATGCCGGCGACATCGTCATCGAGGGCCCCGGCGGAGGCACGGACGAGGTGCGGATCCGCTATCTCGCCAGCTACACGCTTCCGGCCTATGTCGAGAAGCTGACCAACATCACCAATCTGGTGTTCACGGGCACCGGCAACTCCGAGTCCAACGAGATCAACGGCGGCACCAACGTCGACTATCTCCATGGCGGGGACGGCCACGACACGCTGAACGGCGGCGACGGCGACGACGAGCTTCACGGCGACGGCGAACACGACATCCTCAACGGAGGCGCCGGTTCCGACCTGATGTACGGGGGCGAGGGCAACGACGTCTTCTACGTCGAATATGAGGGCGACACCGTCGTCGAGCTGGGCGGCGAGGGCACGGACCACGTCTACACCAGTCTGACCCACTACATGCTCAGCGACCATGTCGAGAACCTGACCTTCATCGGCGCCGGCAATCCCGTCCTCCACTTCACCGGAAGCAATGCCGGCAATATCCTCGTCGGCAAAGGCAATGACGACCTTCTGGACGGCCTCGGCGGCGCCGACGATCTGTACGGCGAAGGCGGCGACGACATCCTTCACGGCGGCGCCGGCGACGACCTGCTGATCGGCGGTTCCGGGGCGGACGTGCTCTGCGGCGGCGCCGGCGGCGATCTCTTCCGGTTCTTCGACGGGGATCTGGGCATCGGCGCCGGCGCCGACGTGATCACCGACCTCATCAACTGGGTCGACAAGCTCGATCTGAGGGGGGTCGACGCCAACAGCTCGGCCGCTGGGGACCAGGCGTTCAGCTTCATCGGCACCGCCGCTTTCTCCGGCACGGCCGGCGAGCTGCGCTACGGTTTCGACGGCACCGACACCTGGCTGCAGGGGGATATCACGGGCGACGGGGTCGCCGATTTCGAGATCGTGTTCCTGGGCAGCCTCACCCTGTTCGCGACGGACTTCTACCTCTAGCCCCCTCCTCCCCGCGAGCGGCGCTCGCGGGGAGGGGCGCTCCTGCACTTCCACTCCGCGGCTTGGACGCATTCCCTCCATATCGGTGCGGCTTTCGCCAGGCCTTTCAACCGCCTATATGGGGAGGATGAGCATCCGTCCCTGGCGCGACATCGCGCGCCGTCCGTCCCGCCAGATCATGGTCGGCTCCGTGCCCGTCGGCGGAGACGCGCCGGTGACGGTCCAGACCATGACCAATACCGCGACCTCGGACGTTCGAGCCACGATCGGCCAGATCAGGCGCTGCGAGGAGGCGGGGGCGGACATCATCCGGGTTTCCTGTCCGGACGAGGACTCGACCCGGGCGCTCGGCCAGATCGTGCGGGCGGCTCGGGTCCCGATCGTCGCGGACATCCACTTCCACTACAAGCGGGCGCTCGAGGCCGCCGACGCCGGCGCCGCCTGCCTGCGCATCAATCCCGGCAATATCGGCTCGGCCGATCGGGTGAGGGAAGTGGTCAATGCCGCCAAGGCCAATGGCTGCGCGATCCGGATCGGGGTCAATGCCGGAAGCCTCGAGCGGGACCTGCTCGAGAAATATGGCGAGCCCTGCCCGGAGGCCCTCGTCGAAAGCGCCCTCGATCATATCCGGCTGCTCGAGGACCACGACTTTCGCGAGTATAAGGTCGCGGTGAAGGCCTCCGACGTCTTCCTCGCCGTGGCCGCGTACCAGCAGCTCGCCGACGCCGTCGACTGCCCGCTGCATCTCGGAATCACCGAGGCCGGTGGGCTCCGCGGCGGAACCGTGAAGAGCGCGATCGGGATCGGCTCGCTGCTCTGGTTCGGGATTGGCGATACGATCCGGGTGTCGCTTTCGGCGGAGCCCGAGGAGGAGGTCCGCGCCGGGTTCGAGATCCTGAAGGCCCTGGGTATCCGCAACCGCGGGGTCCGGGTGGTCTCCTGCCCGAGCTGCGCGCGCCAGGGCTTCGACGTCATCCGAACCGTTCAGGCTTTGGAAGAGCGGCTGTCGCATATACGGACCCCCATGTCCCTTTCCGTCCTCGGCTGCGTCGTCAACGGGCCCGGCGAGGCGCGTGAGACGGACATCGGGATCACCGGCGGCGGCAACGGCAAGCACATGGTCTATCTTTCGGGAGTCACCGACCACCACGTCCGGGACGAGGAAATGGTCGATCACATCGTCCGGCTGGTAGAGGCCAAGGCGGCCGAGATCGAAAGCGCGATGATCGACGCGCCGATCCCGGAAGCGGCGGAATAGATCGGCAAGTGAAATGAGCGGAGACAGGCTGGCCCTCATTCTAGCCAAGCAGAAGCAGGCCCACGACCAGCGGACAGCTGCGTTCGAAGAAAAGCGCCGCCGGGAGCTGGAGAAGGAAAGACGCGTGCAAAAGCTTCTGGAGGCTTGGAGCGACACCCAAACGACTTTGAAAGCCGTCGTTGCAGAACTGAATCAGGCGATGCAGGCCAACGGCGTATCGCTGAGACATCGGGAAGAAACATCCCTCGCCGGACTTCGCCGTTCCGCGGAAATCACCTATGCCAAGCCCCAGGAATATGTATCGATGGGGCTGTCTCTGCGTCTGTACCTGAGCTCGCAAGGCGTGTTGACGGTGGCCATCGTCGGCATGGGGCGGCCCATCAAGAACGAAAAGATAAAGCTCGCCGATTTCGTGGAGGAAGTGCAGCGTGCCTGGCTGATGGACTTCCTGGAAGCCACTGCCGACGCGGAGGCCGGAGAGAGATGAGCGCCCATTGCTGCCACGAAAAGGGCCACGAGCTCGAGCGGATCGCGCTCCACAAGGACATCCGCCGCGTCCTCGTCGTCGTGATGATGCTGAACCTGATGATGTTCGTGCTCGAGTTCGGAGCCGGGATCATCGCCGATTCGGCGGCGCTGATGGCGGATTCGGTCGACATGCTCGGCGACGGGCTGGTCTATGGGATCAGCCTCTATGCGCTGAACCGAAGCCTCAGGTGGCGCGCCGGAATGGCACTGGCCAAGGCCGGCTTCATCCTCGCGCTCGGCCTGGGCGTGATCGTCCAGATCGTCCTCAAGATCGTGTGGGGACACCCGCCCGAATCCGGGATCATGCTGCTCTTCGGCGGGATGGCGCTGGTCGTGAACCTGAGCTGCGTCGCTCTGCTCTGGCCCTACCGCAGGCACGACGTGAACCTGTCGAGCACCTTCGAATGCTCGCGCAACGACGTCTTCGCCAACGTCGGAGTGCTTGCGGCGGCCTTGCTGGTCTCGGCGACCGCCTCGCCCTGGCCCGACGTCGCGATCGCGGCCGTCATCGCCTTCCTGTTCTTCCGCTCCTCGCTGAAGGTGACCCGCGACGCCTGGCCGCAATTCCGGGCGGCGGCTCCGCATCCGGCGGAGTAGGTTCAAACTCCTCCCCCGCTTTCGCGGGAGAGGAGGGGCCCGCCGCGAAGCGGTGGGAGGTGAGAGTCTTGCTGAGTCCGGCGTACAGACCCTCACCTCCCAAGCTTCGCTTTGGCCCCTCCTCTCCCGTAAGTACGGGAGAGGGATCAAAGCGCCTTAGGCCTTCCTTCACCGTCTCCACTTATCCCGGCGAGATGCAGAAGGCGTTCTTCCTCGCCATCCTCGCCGGCGCCGGAATCGGCCTGCTGTGGCCCAGCGCCCAGTGGCCGGCGCCCGCGATCGTCGCCGCGACGGCGGGTGAGGAAACCCTGCTGACACGCCGTCCGGACGGCCATTTCTACGTCGACGCCGAAGTGAACGGCGAGCTGGTCAATTTCGTGATCGACACCGGCGCGACCGACGTCGTCCTTCCGGTCGGAACCGCCCGCCGCCTCGGGATACCCTTCTCCAAAAGCGAATTCGTCGTTATCGGCCGCGGCGCTTCGGGCCCGGTGCGCGGCAAGGTGATCAAGCTCGACCGGGTGTCCGTCGACGGCAAGGAGGTGCGCAACATCGACGCGGCCATCGCCGAAGGGCTGGACCAGCCCCTGCTCGGACAGGCCTATCTCTCCAGGATCTCGTCGGTGGAGATGAGCAAGGACCGGATGCGCCTGCAGTAGCGCCTCCGCCCGCCGCCCGCTATCGGGCGCGCATGACCGCGTCAAAGCTTCATCCAAGGCCCATAATCCCCTTCGCCGTGGCGACCGCGGGGATCGCTCTCTTTTCCGTCATGGACGCGCTGATGAAGAGCCTGTCGCTCGCCATCGGCACCTACAATGCCCTGCTGTGGCGGACGCTCGCCGGAGCGGTCATCGGCGGGGCGGTTTTCTTCCTGCTCCGCTCGCCGCGGCCCGGCCGGGCCGCCCTTCGCGTGCATCTCATCCGTGGCACGATGGGAAGCATCATGGCGCTGACCTTCTTCTGGGGGCTGGCGCGCGTGCCGATGGCGCAGGCCATCGCGCTCGCCTTCATGGCGCCCCTGATCGCGCTCTATCTCGCCGCGGTGATGCTCAAGGAGCGGATCGAGCGGGCCGCGATCCTCGCCTCGCTGCTCGGCTTCGCCGGAGTCGTCGTCATCCTCGCCGGCCAGGTCCAGGCGGAGATGGGGAGGGAGGCCCTGCTCGGGTCGATCTCGATCCTCGCCTCGGCCGGCCTCTATGCCTGGAATATCATCCTGATGCGCCAGCAGGCGCAGCTCGCCGGGCCGGTCGAGATCGCGTTCTTCGTGGCTCTGATCATGGCCGGCTGCTTCGCGCTGGCGGCCCCCTTCCTGGCGGAGCCGCCGCCGCTGGATCAGCTTCCGGCGATCCTGGGAGCCGCGCTACTCGCCTTCGGCTCGCTTCTGCTTCTCTCCTGGGCCTACGCCCGGGCAGAGGCGCAGCGGCTCGCCCCGGTGGAATATACAGGCTTCGTCTGGGCCGTGATCTTCGGCTTCCTTATCTTCGGAGAGCCGGTGCAGCCGCTCACCCTGGTCGGCGCGGCGATGATCGTCGGCGCCTGCTGGACCGCCACGCGGCCTCACAACGGGCCCATGCCCGCCGTCGAGGCGGGCGCCTGATGGCCTGGTTTCTCCTCATCCTCGGCGGCCTGTTCGAGGTCGGCTTCACCACCTGCCTTCGCTTCGTGGACGGCTTCCGGAACCTGCCCTGGACCTTCGGCTTCCTCGCCTCGGTGACCCTTTCGATGGGCCTGCTGGAGCGCGCCGCCCGCGACATCCCGATGGGCACCGCCTACGCCATCTGGGGCGGGATAGGCGCGGCGGGGACGGTGCTGGTGGGAATCCTCTGGTTCGGCGAGCCGGTCAACTCGATCAGGATACTGCTCCTGCTCGCCCTCATTGCCTGCATCGTCGGACTGAGGCTGACCGCGGCGTGAGCTTCGACGAGGGCCTCTATGCCTGGGTCCAGGAGGCACTGGAGCCCCTCGGGGGGGTGACGATGCGCAAGATGATGGGCGGCGCGACTCTCTACCTCGACGGCACCGTCTTCGCGATCCTGGACGACGGCGAGATCTGGCTGAAGGCCGATGCCGAAAGCGATCCGGTGTGGGACTCGCAAGGGTGCGAGAAGTTCAGCGTCACGTTCAAGGATGGGAAGGCCGGCGCCATGAATTACCGCCGGGGGCCGCAGGACGTATACGACGATCCGGAGGCGATGCGGCGCTGGGCCGCGCTCGCCCTCGAGGCGGGCCTCCGGAGCGGGGCGAAGAAGCGGCCCAAAGCGTCATCCCGGCGAAAGCCGGGACCTCAGGCCGAATAAGGCGCGGCGGGTCTCCCGAGAGCCCGGCCTTCGCCGGGATGACGGTTCAGATGACGGGAAGGCTCTGATCGCTCACGCCCCACCCGCGCAGCCTGCGCGCCCGAATCTTCGCTTCGGCGGCATCGGCGAAGGTGAGGGCGACAGCGCTCTCGGCCGTCTCGAGCTGGGTCCAGCTCACCGGCGTCGCCACCGGCGCACCCTCCCGAGCGCGAAGCGACCACGGCATGATCGCGGTCGCGGTGCGCTGGTTGCGAAGATAATCGAGGAAGATCCGGCCGCGCCGCTCCTTCTTGGGCAGAGCGACCGTGAAGCGATCGGGGAGCAAGCGGGCGAGCGCTGTGCAAAAGCGGCTTGCGAAGCCCCGCACTTCATCCCAGCCGCCCTCGGGGCGGATCGGCACCACGACATGCGCGCCCTTGCCGCCGGTGAGCAGCGGCCAGCTTTCGAGGCCGATCACCGCCAGCGACTGACGCACCTGCAAAGCCGCGTCGCGCACCTCGTCGAAGCCGACGCCTTCGCCCGGATCGAGGTCGATCGCGATCCGGTCCGGCCGCTCGACATCGTCGATCCGGCAGCCCCAGGCGTGGAATTCGATCGCCTTCGCCTCGACGCAGGCGAGAATGCCCTCGACGTCGCCGACGTGGAGATAGGCCTCGGTCCGGCCGTTCTTCTGCTCGATCGGCGCCTGCCGGATCGGCGGCCGGAAAAAGCCCTCGCCGGTCGGCGGATGGTCGCGATTGCGCTGGAAGAAGCAGCGCTCTCCCGAGCATCGGTACAGGTTCAGCGGCCGCCGCTCCAGGAACGGAAGCATCAGTGGCCCCATGGCGCGGTAATAAGCGGTGAGCGCCTCGATCGGCGGCAGCTCCGGCCGAGGATAGACGGGTTCCGTGAACCGGCTCATGCGGGGGATATCGCGCCGCCGGGCGGGCGGTTCCGCCATTCGCAACCGGTCATCCCGGCGAAAGCCGGGACCTCGGGACAAGAAGTCGCTGCGGGTCTCCACCAGGTCCCGGCTTTCGCTGGGAGGACGCTTACCGCGTCCCCCGCCGCAAATGCGGAGCGATTCCCGGGCTTTCCTCGATCGACGGCAGGAACCGCGGCTCGAGCCGTTTCCCCGACGCCTGCTCGTAAGCATAGCCCAGAGACAGGATCATCCCGTCCGACCATTTGGGCCCGATGAAGCTGAGGCCCACGGGAAGCCCCTTCACCGCCCCCATCGGCACCGTGAGGTGCGGATAGCCCGCCACCGCCGCGAACCCGCCGGCGCCTCCGCCGGGATAGGAGTCGCCGTGGACGGCGTCGATCAGCCAGGCCGCCGCCACCGTCGGGCCGACCAGTGCGACGACATTGTTGTCCTTGAGCATCTTGTCGATGCCCTCGGCCCCCGCCAGACGGAGGCTCGTCTCGCGCGCCTTCTTATAGTCAGGGTCGTCCAGGCCCTTGGTCTTCTCCGCCTCCTCGAACGTGTCCTGGCCGAAAAGGGCCAGCTCGCGCGCCGACCCTTTGTTGAAGGCGATGATCTCGGCGAGGCTCCGGGTCCTGACGGCCGGCGGAGTGGTCGCGAGATAGGCGTTGAGATCGGCCTTGAGCTCGGTGAGCAGGACCTTGAACTCGCCCTGGCCCATTTCCGGCTTGCGCTCGAACTTCTCGATCTCGACGAGCACGGCGCCCCGG
>DASVTA010000080.1:0-11312 GCA_036387815.1 Allosphingosinicella sp. | reverse complement strand
CGAGAGCCTGGAAGAAGTCGGACGCCGCCATCGTGCGCGACGTCGCCGAGCGCAGCTGGGCCGCCGTCGAGCGCGCCCGCGCCGAGGAGCATCAGCGCCTCCTCATAAACGAGCTCAATCACCGGGTGAAGAACACGCTCGCGAGCGTCCAGGGAATCGCCTTCCAGACCTTGCGCGGCGAGATGCCCCTCGCCGAGGCGCGGGCGCGGTTCGAGGCTCGGCTCATCGCGCTGTCGCGCGCGCACGATCTGCTCACCGAGGAGAATTGGGGCGGCGCTTCGCTGGAGCGGGTGGTGAAGGACGCGGTCGAGCATCTGGCGGGCGAGGCGGCGCGGGTCGACGTCGAGGGTGAGCCGCTCCGGCTGGCGCCGCGCGCCGCTTTGGCTCTGGCGATGGCGCTTCACGAGCTCGGCACCAACGCCGCCAAATATGGTGCCCTCTCGGTGGAGGGCGGACGAGTATCGATAAGCTGGGAGCAGGCCGGCGACCGGCTTCGCCTCGAATGGCGGGAGAGCGGCGGCCCGCCCGTCGAGCCGCCAAGCCGGCGCGGTTTCGGGTCGCGGCTGATCGAACGCGGCCTCGCCGCGGATCTCGGCGGTACCGCCGCCCTGCGCTTCGAGCCGGCGGGGCTTCGCTGCGAGATCGAAGCTTCGCTCGCCGCCATCGGGCCCGCGGAGCCGCCCCTTGCCTGAACGGCGCCTCCGGATCCTGATCGTCGAGGACGAGATGCTGGTGGCGATGAACATCGAGGACATGCTGCTCGAGCTCGGCCATGAGGTGGCGGGCCTGGCGAGCCGGCTCGGCCCTGCACTGGCACTTGCGCGCGACGGCCTTTTCGATGCGGCGATGCTCGACGTGAACTTGGCCGGCGAGCCCAGCTTCCCGATCGCCGAGCTGCTCGTCGAGCGCCGGATCCCGTTCCTGTTCGCGACCGGCTACGGCCGCGCGGGCATCGGGGAACGCTTCCGGGCCTCGCCGATCCTGCAAAAGCCGTTCCGGTCGGCGGAGCTGCGGACCGCTCTGGCCGCTCTTCCGCTCTGACCCTGTTCACTGGACGGAGGGGGATGGACTCAGCCGGGGAAGTCCCCCCTGAAGGCGAATTCTTCCACCGGCTTGCGCCCACTCGGCGTCTCCCGCGCGCGCAGCTTCTCCGGCAGCGCGGAAGGATCGCCGATCCGCCCGACGACCGCCGCCGCCTCGATCCGGAAGCGCTGCGGAACGCGCAGCGTCTCGCGCGCCCTTTCGAAATCCACGCCCGACATTCCATGCGCTTGATAGCCGAGCCGGGTCGCCTGCAATGCGAAGCAGGCCCAGGCCGCGCCGGCATCGTAGCTGTGGGTGTGCGAGGCCGCCGGCTCGCCGGTTTTTTCGCTAAAGGGCAATGTGTCTGATAGGATATAGACCAAGGCCGAGCCGCTGCGCGCCCAGCTCTGGTTCCACGGGATGAGCAGGCCGAGGAACCGCTCCCAATCCGCTTCGCCGCGAAGCGCGTAGAGGAACCGCCAGGGCTGCGAGTTGAAGGCCGAAGGCGCCCACCGGGCGGCCTCGAACAGGCTCAGCAGGTCGTTGTGCGGCATCTGCGATTCGTCGAACGCCCGCGGCGACCAGCGTTGCGTGAACAGCGGGTCGATCGGGTGGTCCGGACGGCGGTCGGGCATCGTCGTCTCCTTCGGGTCCGCCGCTACCGCTTCGATCCGCGCAACGCGAGCCTTTCCCAAGGGGTTGCCCCCTCAGGCCGCCGGGGGCATAGGGCGCGCGACTATTCCGACGGCGCCGCGCGCCGCCCCTTCGGGAGCCTTTTATGACCTCGGACATCGCCACTGGATCCGGAGCCGCTTCCGGGGGAAGCGGCGCCAGTGAGAACGTCGCAGAGCCCTCCGCCGCCGACGTGCAAATCGTCGATGCCCTCGCTTATGCACTCGTCGATGGGGCGCTTCCCGGCGAGCTTGCCGAGTTCACAGACGCGGATCGGATCGCCGCGGCCCAGTTCATCGCGGCCTGCGCCGCCCGTCGGCCGGCCGGGATCGCGCTCGTGCGGGTGGAGCCGCAGGGCGGAGCGCTCGGCCATCGCCGGATGCGGATCGGAATCGTGAACGACGACATGCCGTTCCTGGTGGACAGCGTCGCCAACACGCTGGCGGCGCGCAACCTCACCGTGCACCGCCTTCTGCATCCGGTTGTGTGCGTCACCCGGTCCGAGGACGGCACGCTGACGGCGGTCGAGCCGCTCTGCGACGATCCCGAACGGCGCGAGTCGATCATGTACCTCGAAGTCGACCGCGCCGACGCCCGCGGCCGGCGCGAGATCGTCGCCGATCTCCACCGGGTCCTTGCCGACGTCCGGGCCGCGGTGACGGACTGGCGGGCGATGCAGGCGCGGATGCGCGCCGACGCCGACGCCGCCGGCGACGAGGAAGGCGCGGCTCTCCTGCGATGGTTTGCCGGCGGAGCGATGACCCTCCTCGGGTACGAGGTGGAACGGCCCGATGGCCAGCCCACCGACACCCTCGGCCTGTTCAGGACCCCGGGCGAGCCGACGGATCCGGGCGGAGCGCTGGGCGCGATGCGTTATTTCGAGGGGGGCGGCGATGTGCCTCTCCTCGCCAAGGCCGAGCGCCGCGCCTCGGTCCACCGCCGGGTGCCGCTCGACCTTGTCGTCGTTCCGATCCGGGAGGGGGGCAAGGTCACCGGCATCGGAGTCCATGCCGGTCTTTGGACCAGCGAGGCCCTGAGCTCCCCGGTCGAGGAAGTTCCGCTTCTGCGCAAGCGGCTCCAGCAGCTCGAAAGAGAATTCGGCTTCGATCCCTCCGGCCACAGCGGCAAGGCCCTGCGCCATGCCGTCACCGCCCTCCCGCACGATCTGCTCGTCAGCCTCAGCGTCGACGCGGTGCGCGAGCTCGTCACCACTGCGATGTCCCTCGCCGACCGCCCCAGGCCGACTCTCGCCCTCGTGCGATCGATCCTCAAGGGCAACATGTTCGCCTTCATCTGGCTGCCGCGCGACGAGCTGACGACTCGCCGGCGGCTCGCCATCGGCAAGATGATCGAGGAGGCGTCGCAGGGCCGAATCTCCAACTGGTCGGTGGAGCTGGGCGACGGCGATCTCGCGCTGATCCGCTACACGCTCTACGTCGGCCCGGAGACCCCGACGCCGGACGTCGTCGAGCTCGACCGCCGACTCGACGAGATGGTGCGCGGCTGGGAGCCTTCGGTTGAAGAGGCGCTTGGCGATCTGGTCGGAGCGCAGCGCGCCACCCGCCTCGCCTTGTCCTACCTGGACGATTTCCCCGAAGCCTACCGGATTGCCGTTCCGCCGGCCGAGGCCGCTCAGGACATATTGCGCATCTGCGGCCTGGACGGCGCCCAGCAGCGGGACGCCAGGCTCTACCGCCAGCCCACCGACGAGGCGAAGCGGCTCAGGCTCAACACTTACCGGCTCGCCGAGATCATTCCGCTTTCCGACGCCGTGCCGGTGTTCGAGAATTTCGGTTTCCGCGTTTTGGAGGAGCATCCCACGGCTCTGGACGACGGCCGGCTTGGCTACGTCCACGAATTCCTCCTCGAGGTCCGGGCCGGCGAAGCGGAGCAGGTGCTCGACCGGGCGGAGCTGGTCGAGCGGGCCATCGCCGAAGTGCTCGAGGGCAAGGCGGAGAACGATCCGTTCAACCAGTTGCTCGTCGCCGCCGCGCTCGCGCCGAGGGACGTCGTCCTCTTCCGGGCGTGGTTCCGCTATCTTCGCCAGGTCGGCCTCTCCTATTCGATGGTGACCGTGGTCGAAGCGCTGCGCCGAGCGCCCGGAGTCGCGCACGGCCTCGTCGCACTGTTCGACGCGCTTCACGATCCGAAGCTTGCCGGCGCCCGCGAAGCATCGGTCGAGGCGGCCGAGCGGGCCATCCGCGACGGGCTCTCCCAGGTCGCCGCGATCGACGAGGATCGGATCCTGCGCCTCCTCCACGGAGTCGTTTCGGCGACCTTGCGGACCAACGCCTTCACCCCCGCCGGGCGCGAGGCGCTCGCCTTCAAGCTCGACAGCACGAAGGTCCCCGGCCTGCCCCAGCCGCTTCCCTGGCGCGAGATCTGGGTCTATTCGCCTCGGGTCGAGGGCATCCACCTGCGCGGCGGCCCGATCGCCCGCGGCGGCCTTCGCTGGTCCGACCGGCGCGACGATTTCCGGACCGAAATACTCGGGCTGATGAAGGCGCAGCTGGTCAAGAACGCCGTCATCGTCCCGACCGGCGCCAAGGGCGGCTTCTATCCCAAGCAGCTGCCGCCCACCGCGGATCGCGACGCCTGGCTCGCCGAGGGAACCGAAAGCTACCGGATCTTCATGCGCGCCTTGCTTTCGGTGACCGACAATATCGTCGGCAACAAGGTGGTGCACCCGGAGGGGCTCGTCGTTCGCGACGGCGAAGACCCCTATTTCGTCGTCGCCGCCGACAAGGGCACCGCCACCTTTTCGGACATCGCCAACGCCATCGCCACCGAGCGCGGCTTCTGGCTCGGCGACGCCTTCGCCTCCGGCGGAAGCTACGGCTACGACCACAAGGCGATGGGGATCACCGCCCGCGGCGCTTGGATCTCGGTCCAGCGCCACTTCCGCGAGATCGGGATCGACGTCCAGTCGCAGCCGATCACCGTCGCCGGAGTGGGCGACATGTCGGGCGACGTGTTCGGCAACGGCATGCTCCTGTCGAAGACGATCAAGCTGGTCGCCGCCTTCGACCACCGGCACATCTTCCTCGATCCCGATCCCGACCCGGCGGCAAGCTGGGACGAGCGCAACCGCCTGTTCAACCTGCCGCGCTCGAGCTGGGACGAATACAACCGCGAGCTGATTTCGAAAGGCGGCGGGATCTTCCCGCGCAGCCAGAAGTCGATCCCGCTCTCCCCCGAGGTTCGCGCCTTGCTCGGCCTCGAGAGCGAAGAGACCGATCCGGCGAGCCTGCTCACCGCGATCCTCTCCGCCGAGGTCGACCTGCTGTGGTTCGGCGGAATCGGCACCTACATCAAGGCGAAGAGCGAGAGCAACGCGGAGGTCGGCGATCCCGGCAACGACCCGGTCCGGGTCAACGGGGCGGACCTTCGCGCCAAGGCGCTGGGCGAAGGCGCCAACCTCGCCATCACCCAGGCGGGGCGGATCGAGTTCGCGGCGCTGGGCGGCCGGATCAACACCGACTTCATCGACAACAGCGCCGGGGTCGATTGCTCGGACAACGAGGTCAACATCAAGATCCCGCTGAACCGCGAAATGGCGGAGGGGCGGCTCAGCCTGGAGGATCGCAACGCCCTGCTCGCCGCGATGACGGACGAGGTCGCAGAGATCGTGCTGGAGGATAACCGGCTCCAGACCCTCGCTTTGTCGATCGCGGAGCGCGGCGGCGCCGCCTGCCTTCCGCCGCTGCTCAGGGCAATGGAATTGCTGGAGGAGAGCGGCCGCCTCAACCGCGCGGTCGAGGGTCTGGAGAGCAACGAGGAGCTGATCCGGCGGGCCCAGGAAAATCGCGGCCTCACCCGTCCGGAGCTGGCGATCCTGCTCTCCACCTCGAAGATGGCGCTCCAGGCGGCGCTCGAATCGGGGCGGATCACGGAGGATCCGACGCTGACCCCGGAATTGTGCGCAGCCTTCCCGGAGACGATGCGCGCCCGGCACGGCGACGCCATTCTCCAGCATCGCCTGCGCCGGGAGATCATCGCCACCAAGATCGCCAACCGGCTCGTCAACCGTCTCGGGATCACCGCGGCCTTCGGTTTGTCGGAGGAGGAGGGCGCCTCCCTCGGCCAGGTCGCCGCCGCCTTCGTCGCCGCCGAGCGGCTGTTCGACATGCAGGCCTTCTGGGAAAGGCTCGACACGGCGGACATTCCCGAGCAGCTCCGGCTGGAATTGTTCGACCAGGCGAGCGAAGCGCTCCAGCTCCAGATGGCCGACATCCTGCGCAACATGTCGGCCAGCGCCAAGCTCGCCGAGATTGTCGACAACCTGGCGCCCGGCCTTCACGCGCTCGACGCCGTGGTCGAGGGCCTGCTCCGCCGAGAGGTCGCGAGCGAAGCCAACGACCGCCGCAGCCGCCTGATGGAGATGGGGGCGCCCGAAGACATTGCCCGAAAGATCGTCCGGCTGTTCGAGCTCAACGGCGCCGTCGGCATCGCCGCCCTCGGCAAGCGCCTCGGGGTCGACGTGATCGGCCTCACCAACGCCTATACGCGCCTCGGGGAGACGCTCGGCCTCGACTGGGCCCAGGGCGCGGCCAACCGGTTCCGGGCGAGCGACCAGTGGGAGAGGCTTCTGACCGCCGGACTCGCCCGCGATTTCGAGCAGCTGAGGCTCGACTTCCTGCACAGGAAGCGCGGCAGCGACCCGATGGCCGCCGTGGACGAGTGGGTCGTCGCCCAGGGGCCGCGGATCGACCAGTTCCGCCGGGTCGTGGAGCGAGTCCGCAATGCCCCCGTCACGACGGCGCCCATGCTGGCCCAGATCGCCACCCAGGCAAGGGTGCTTTTAGGGCGGTAACTTGCCTCCCCATCGTCAAGATGGGGAGGGGGACCACGCTCAGCGTGGTGGAGGGGTGACTTGGGGAGGCCTGCTCCAGATCACCCTTTCACCACCTTCGGCGGTCCCCCTCCCCACGAGCTACGCTCGCAGGGAGGCAGAAGAGCGCTCGAACAGCCAGACGCGGATCGCGCTGCCGAGATTAGGGGGGTCCGCGGCCTCGATCCGCTCGGCATCGATGCGCGCCACCAGCGCGCTCAGCGGAACGCCCTCCGCCGCCGCCGCCTCGCGCAGCGCTTCCCAGAAGACCGGCTCGAGGCTGATCGACGTCGCGTGCCCCGCGATCATGACCGATCGTTTGACGGGGCCCGCCACCGCGCGATCAATACATGTGCTGCCCGCCGTTGATGCTGAGCGTCGAGCCGGTGATGAAACCGGCATCCTCGCCGCACAGGAAGACGACTCCGCGGGCGATTTCCTCGGCCTTGCCGAGCCGTCCGACCGGAACCCTGGCGACGATCTTGGCGAGCACGTCCGCCGGCACCGCCGCCACCATCTCGGTGTCGATATAGCCCGGCGCGATCGCGTTCACCGTCACTCCGGCGCGCGCGCCTTCCTGCGCCAGGGCCTTGGTGAAGCCGTGGATCCCGGATTTGGCCGCGGCGTAATTGACCTGCCCGTACTGGCCAGCCTGGCCGTTGATCGAGCCGATGTTGACGATCCGGCCGAACTTCCTCGACTGCATCCCCTCGAACACCGCTTTCGCCATGTTGAAGCAGCCGCCGAGGTTGACGTCGATGACTTCGTCCCAGGCCTGGCGCGTCATCCTTTTCATGGTGCCGTCACGGGTAATGCCGGCATTGTTGACCAGCACATCGACCGGGCCGAGGTCGCTCTCGACCTGCGCCACTCCGGCCTGGCACGCGTCGAAATCGCCGACGTCCCATTTGTAGGCCTGGATCCCGGTACGCTCGGTGAACTGGCGCGCTTTCTCGTCGTTTCCGGCATAATTGGCGGCGACGGTGACGCCTTGGTCGCGCAGCGCGATGCTGATCGCCTCGCCAATGCCTCTGGTGCCGCCGGTGACGATCGCAACGCGTGCCATTTTTCTCTCTCCTGATTTTTTCGTTGTGCGGCGGCCCTTACGTAACGCTCCCCCAACCTTCAAGCTCGCGCCCCAAAATGCTGCGCAGCATTTCCAGGCCCGCAGGGCTGTCGTTGAGGCAGGGCAGGTAAGCGAAATCGGAGCCGCCGGCGGCGATGAAGGAGTCGCGGCCGCGGATCGCCAGCTCCTCCAGGGTCTCGAGGCAATCGGCCGAGAACCCCGGGGCGAAGAGCGCGACTTTGGTCACGCCCTGCCCCGGCAGGGCCTCGAGCGTACGGTCGGTCGCGGGCTCCAGCCACTTCGCCCGGCCGAAGCGCGACTGGAACGTCACCAGCAGGACCCGCCCGCTGGCCTCGCTCAGCAGCCTGGCCGTCTTGCGGCAATGGCAATGATAGGGGTCGCCGAGCTCCAGCGTGCGCTGCGGCATGCCGTGAAAACTGGCGAGGATCGCCTGCGGTTCGAAGTCGAGCCCGGCCAAGCCCTCCTCCAGCCGGACCCTGAGGGCCTCGATATAATCGGGATCGTCGTAATAGGGCGGAAGCGTCCGCACCGCCGGCTGCCAGCGCAGCCGCCGCAGATGCGCGAAGGCCTCGTCGTTGGCGGTCGCCGTGGTCGCGGCGCAATATTGCGGATAGAGCGGAGCGATCAGGATGCGCTGGCAACCCTGCGCCTTGAGCGCGTCGATCCTGGCGGCGATGGCCGGCTCGCCGTAACGCATGGCGTGATCGACGACGACACCCTCCCCGAACGCGCCGCGCAGCGCCATCGCCTGCCGCGCGGTGATCGCCGCCAGCGGTGAGCCTTCCTCGGTCCATACCTGCTTGTAGGCATGGGCCGATTTCTTCGGCCGGGTCGTCAGGATGATTCCGCGCAGGATCGGCTGCCAGACCAGCTGCGGGATCTCGATCACCCGCGGATCCGACAGGAATTCCTTCAGGTAGAGCCGCACCGACCCAGGCTCGGGCGAGTTAGGCGTGCCGAGGTTGATCAGCAGCACGCCCACCCTGGGCGCGGGCACCGGCGGGTGATCGTCGGGGGGCCTCATCCACCGACCCTGAGAGGCAGCGAGCGCAGCCGCCGCCCGGTGAGCGCGTGCAGCGCGTTGGCCATCGCAGGGGCGGCGACCGGTACCGCCAGCTCGGTTGCGCCGCCGGGCTCGTCTTCGCTCTCGAGCAGCTCGACCGTCACCTCGGGGGAATGCGCGAGCGTCGGGAAGCCGAGGTCGCCGAAGCCCCGGGGCGCGGGGCGGCCCGCTTCGAACCCGATCGGGCTGCCGGCCGCGGTCGCGATTCCGAAAAGCAGTCCGCCCTCGATCTGTTGGCGGACGAGCTCCGGGTTGACGACCCGTCCGCAGTCCACCGCGCAGATCGCGCGCAGCACTCGCACCCCCTGCTCGGCGGTGACCTCGACTTCCACGAGGGCGGCGATATGGCTCCCGAAGGCGCTGTGGCAGGCGATGCCCATCGCGCTGCCCGGCACTCCGCCGTCCCAGCCGCCCAGCGTCGCCGCCGTCGTCAGGCAGCGCGCGAGGCGGGGGTTTTCGCCCAGCATCTGCATCCGGAAGGACAAAGGCTCCACTCCCGATATTCGCGCCAGCTCGTCCATGAAGCTCTCGGTGAAGAATACGGTGTAGCTGTGCGCGCCGGAACGCCAGCCGCCCACCCTGATCCCCGTCTCGGCCGGCAGGTAATCCACCGTTACCGCCGGGATTCCGTAGGGCGGCACTGCTCCCGCCGTGGGATCGCCGATCGCGGCCATGGCCATGCCGCCTCCGCCGAGCCGCTCGGCCAGCTGCGCGCCGGTGTCCGGGGCCGCGATCCGCGCCTGCCAGCCCAGCACGATCCCGCCTTCGTCGAGCCGCGCCAGCAATTGCGCCCGGGCCGGCGCTCGAAAGGCGTCCTGCACCGTCTCCTCGACCCGCGACCAGGCGAGCTGCACCGGCCGCCTCACGCGAACCGCCAGCATCGCCGCCTGCTCGATCGCCCGGGTTTCCAGTTTCCGGCCGTAGCCGCCGCCGATCATCGTCGGATAGACGGTCACCTGCCCCTCCGGGAGCCCGGCGGTCCGCGCCGCCGCCGCCCGCGCGAGTCCCGGCGCCTGGGTGGGCGCCCAGATCTCCAGCCGGTTGCCCGTGAGCCGGGCGGTCGCCGTCAGGGTTTCCAGCGGGGCGTTGGCGGCCGGGCCCGCCTGGTAGTGGCCGCGCAGCACATGCCCGCCATCGAACGCATCGGCGAGATCTCCCCGGGTGTAGACCCGGCGCCCCTCGTCCTTCTCCAGAGCGCCGATCAACGCCGAGTCGATGCTTTGGCTGGAGGCGGGCGGATGCGGCACCTCCCAAACCGGCGCGAGCGCCTCCACACCCCTGTTCGCCGCCCACCAGTTGGTCGCGACGCACGCGACCCAGCCCGGAGCGTCTAGCGCCCCGAACACGCCCGGGACGGCCAGGCCCTTTTCCTTGTTCCAGCGGGCGAGCCGGCTGTCGCCGGTCGGCCCCGCCCGCACCGAGGCATAGGCCATGTCCGGCAGCCTGATGTCCCCCGCGAAAGGGGCCGAGCCGTCGACCTTGGAGGGCAGATCCAGCCTCGGCAGCGGCTGCCCGGTCAGCCGGTTGTCGATCCCGGCGCGGATCGGCAGATGCTCGGGCAGCTCCTCTCCCGCCGCGGCCTCGGCAAGCTCGGCGAAGCTCAGCCTGCGCCCGCCGTCGAGCACGAAGCCCGCCGCGGTGTCGAGGCTCTCCCATTCCACGCCCCAGCGCCCGGCGGCCGCCTTCATCAGCAGCGCCCGCGCCCCCGCGCCGGCCTCGCGCAGGGGCCGCTCGAAGGCCCTGATCGAGGTCGATCCCGCGGTGAGCATCGCGGCCTCCCCGCCTTCGAAGCGGCTCGCCCGCCACCGCCGGATCCCGCCCGCGAACGACCCGTCGTCCTCGCCTTCAGCGAGCAGCCGGTTGGCGTAGAGCGGGCCGATCGGCGCCGGCTCCACGCCGACCGTCCGCCAGTCCGCCCCCAGCTCGTCGGCGAGGATCTGCGCCAGCCCCGTCCAGCTTCCCTGCCCCAGCTCCGCCTGCGGAACGACGACGAGTATCCGCCCGTCGTCGCCGATCTTCAGGAAGGCGTTGAACGCCTGCTCTCCCTCGCCCGAGCGCAGGCCGTGCGAATAGGACCGCGGCCACGCCGACCAGGCGAGGAGCAGCCCGGCTCCGGCGCCTCCGCTTATGAGGAGGGTCCTCCGGTTGATCCCCTTCTTCTCACCGCTCCGCGCCATGAGGGGCTGATAGAGAGGGAGCGGACGAGGGGCTAGGCCCCACCGTCATCCCGGCGAAAGCCGGGACCTAGGGGCGACCCGCCGGGACTCTCCGGCCTGAGGTCCCGGCCTTCGCCGGGATGACGTCAGCCCGCCTCCGCCGAGTAACGCTCGCGCAGGATCTTCTTGTCGATCTTGCCCGTTCCCAGCTTCGGCAGCGGCTCGTCATGGACCCAGATGAACTGGGGAATCTTGTAGGAGGCGATCCGGCCGTCGAGGAAGGCGCGAAGGTCGTCCGGGCCGAGCTCGCGGTCCTCCTCGCAATAGACGGCCGCCGCGGGAACCTCGCCAAGTCGCTCGCAAGCCACTCCGAACACCGAGCATTCCGACACCGCCGGGTGGGAGTAGATCGCCGCCTCGACCTCCTGGCAGCTGATATTCTCGCCGCCGCGGATGATGATGTCCTTCTTGCGGTCGACG
>DASVTA010000079.1:0-4126 GCA_036387815.1 Allosphingosinicella sp. | reverse complement strand
CAAGCGCAAGGGCAAGACCATCCACACCGAGGAAGACGCCGCTCCGGCGCGCGGCTCCAACGTCATCGACCTGATGGCGGCTCTCAAGCGTTCGATCGAGAAGCCGGGGGCGAAGGAGAGCGGAGGCGGCGGAAGCAAGGCTTCCTCCGGCGGCGCGAAGAAGGCGCCTGCCAAGCCCGCGGCGAGCAAGCCGGCGGCCAAGAAGGCGCCAGCCAAGGCGGCGCCGGCCCGGAAGCGGGCGTGATCTGCCTCCCCATCGCAGATGGGGAGGGGGACCATGCGAAGCATGGTGGAGGGGTAGCTGCCGTGAGATCTGAGGTTCCCTTCGGAACCGCCACCCTCGGCGCCTTCTACCCCTCCACCGCCCTTCGGGTGGTCCCCCTCCCCACCGGCTCCGCCGGCAGGGAGGCAGGATGAGCGCCAAACCCGCCGATCCGCTCGAGACCTACAACAAGAAGCGCGACTTCGCGAAGACCGCCGAGCCGCCGGGCGCGGTGGCGCCGGCGCGGGGACCCAATGCCCCTGCCCTGTTCATGGTCCAGAAGCACGACGCCAGCCGCCTCCATTACGACCTTCGCCTCGAGATGGACGGGGTGATGAAGAGCTGGGCGGTGCCCAAGGGCCCGAGCCTGAACCCGGCGGACCGGCATCTCGCGGTGCGCACCGAAGACCATCCGATGAGCTACGCCACCTTCGAGGGCACGATCCCGAAGGGCGAATATGGCGGCGGCACGGTCATGCTGTGGGACTGGGGCCGGTGGATCCCCCATCCGGACAAGGACCCGCGCAAGACGATCGAGGAAGGCCATCTCCACTTCACCCTCGAAGGCCACCGGATGCAGGGCGAATGGGTGATGTTCCGGCTGAAGGGGCGGCCAGGCGAGCGCGCCGAGAACTGGATGCTCAAGAAGGTGACGGACGAGCATGCCGGGGGCTCGATGGGGCTGACGGAGCGGTATCTGACATCGATCAAGACGGGCCGCTCGATGCAGGAGATCGCCGCGGGCAAGAAAGCGAAGGAGCTCAAGGGCTGGAAGACGGATCCCTACAAAGCCCCGCCATCCCGGCGAAAGCCGGGGCCTCAGGCCGCGAGGGCGCCGGCGCCTGATTCTCGACGAGGCCCCGGCTTGCGCCGGGGTGACGGGAAGCGCTCCACGAAGCTCCCCCCGTTCCGCGAGCCGCAGAAGGCGACGCTCGTCGATCACGTGCCCTCCGGCGCCGGCTGGATCCACGAGATGAAATATGACGGCTATCGCTGCCTGCTCGGGATCGGCGGCGGCAAGGCCAGGGTCTATACGCGCTCGGGTCTCGACTGGTCCGACAAATTCCCGGAGATCGTCGAGGCCGCCGCCGGCCTCGAGGTCGGCTCGGCGCTGCTCGACGGCGAGATCGTCAGTCTGGACGAGAAGGGCAATACCGGCTTCTCCGCTCTCCAGCAGGCGATCAGCGAAGGCGGCCTCGGCCTGACGCTGTTCCTTTTCGATGCGCTGGAGATCGACGGCGAGGATTTGACCGGCCTTCCGACCCTCGAGCGCAAAGGCCGCCTCGCCTCGCTGGTCGGCGAGGGCAGGCCGCCTGCCATCCTTTATGCCGAACATATTGTCGGCCATGGCGAAAAGCTTTTCGACGCGATGTGCGAGGCGGGCCAGGAAGGAATCATCTCGAAGCGCGCCGATGCGCCCTACCGGGGCGGGCGCACGAAGACCTGGCTCAAGATCAAATGCACCTACCGGCAGGAGTTCGTCATCCTCGGCTGGTCCGAAAGCGACAAGAAGGGGCGCGGGTTCCGGGCCTTGCTCCTCGGAGTCCACGAGCAGGGGAAGCTGCGCTACGCCGGCAAGGTCGGGACCGGCTTCTCCAACGCCGTCCAGGAGGATCTGCTCGAGCGCTTCGGGAAGATCCCGGCCGAGAAGCCGGCCGCCGCGGTGCCAAGAGCGGACGCCCGCGGCGCCCATTGGGTGAAGCCGAAGCTGGTCTGCGAGGTCGCTTTCGCGGAGTTCACCTCGGAAGGCGTGGTCCGCCACGGCAGCTTTCTCGGCCTGCGCTCCGACAAGAAAGCGGCAGAGGTCGTCGAGGAGACGCCCCAGCCGGTCGAACGCGCCGCGCCGGCGGCGGGCGACGGGATCAAGATCAGCAATCCCGAGCGGGTGCTTTTCCCCGACGCCGGAGTGACCAAAAGAGAGCTGGTCGATTATTATCGGACGATCGGCCCGATGATGATGGAATGGGCCGCCAGGCGTCCGCTCAGCCTCGTCCGCTGCCCCCAGGGCCGGGCCCGCAAATGCTTCTTCCAGAAGCACAATACCGGCAGCTTCGGTCCCCAGGTGCACCAGATCCCGATCGAGGAGAAGAAGGGCGAGATCGAGGATTACGTCTACGTCGAGGACACGCCCGGCATCGTCGCCTGCACCCAGATGGGGACGATCGAGTTCCATGGCTGGGGCTCCTCGGTCGCGGAGGTGGAGAAGCCGGACCGGCTCGTCTTCGATATCGATCCCGACGAGGGCCTGAGCTTCGACGAGGTCAAGCGCACCGCTCGCGACCTTCACCGCTACCTCGCCGACATGGGCCTGCAGAGCTTCCCGCTCACCACCGGCGGCAAGGGCCTCCACGTCGTCGTCCCGCTCACTCCCCAGGCCGAATGGCCGGAGGTGAAGGATTTCGCCCAGCGCTTCGCCGTCGCCCTGGCCACGGCCGAGCCGGAGCGCTTCACCGCCAATCTCGCCAAGGTGAAGCGCAAGGGCCGCATCTTTCTCGATTATCTGCGCAACCAGCGCGGAGCGACCGCCATCCTTCCTTATTCCGCCCGCTCCCGCGAGCGGGCTCCGGTCGCCGCGCCGATCAGCTGGGACGAGCTCGAGGATCTGCAATCCGGCTCGCCCTTCACCGTCCGCGACGCGGCCGAACTGCTCGAGCGCGCCTCCGGCCGCGCGCTGCAGGGGTGGGGCGAGGCGAGCCAGGTGCTTCCCGACCTATGAACGAGCCGATCGACGTCAACGCCGCGACCAAGGAGGAGCTCGACGCCGTCGAAGGCGTCAAGGGCCACGGCCACGAGATCGTCCGCTACCGGGAGGAGCGGGGAAGCTTCACCTCGCTTCGCCAGCTCGACGAGGTCCCCGGCCTTTCCGGAAAGCTGGATGCGGAGACGCTGAAGCGGCTCCGCACCTGAGTCGATAGGAAGGAAATCCCGTCATCCCGGCGAAAGCCGGGACCTCGGGGAGCCGCCGAGACTCCATGCTATGTTCTGAAATACTTTTGACCTGTAAAAGAACGGAAAGCTCCCTTTGGTCCGACGCTGCCGCGAAGTTCCGGAAAAGGCGCCTGACTCAATGAACTTCGTGAACTTTGCGGTGCAGGTGCGAGCATGGCGACAGGGAACTCCATAGTGAGTGCCTTACACTATTAACACACGTTTCCCCTTGCGCTCCCCGCCTTCCCTGCCCCATTTAGCCGCAAAGCACACGGAGCGAGCGATATGGCTACCCAGACCGAGACCAAGCTGAAGCTCGAGGCACCCGAGGCGCTGCAGACGATCGAGCCGGCCGCGGCCGCCGGGCTCGTCCCGATCGAGGAAGGCGTCAAGTCGAAGCTGGAGACGGTGGTCGACAAGTTCGTCAGCGAACTGGTCGCCGTCGACGCCAACAGTCCGGAATTCGGCAGGAAGGTCGACGAGCTGACCAACATGGGCCGAAAGCAGATCGCCGAGGCCGCCGGCCATTCCAACCGCTTCCTCGACCGGCCGATCAAAGCGATCGACAAGGATACGGGAATCGGCGCCGACCTGCTCGAATTGCGCCGCACGGTCGAGGATCTCGATCCCGGCAAGCAGGGCAATCTCAGCACGCCCCGCAAGATCCTCGGGATCATCCCCTGGGGGAACAAGCTCGGCAATTATTTCCAGAAGTACCAGAGCTCCCAGACCCACATCTCGAAGATCCTGAACAGCCTCGCCTCCGGGAAGGAGGAGCTCCAGTACGACAACGAGGCGATCAACACCGAGCGTGCCGCCATGTGGAAGACGATGGGCCAGCTCGAGCAGATGATCCATATCTCCAAGGCGCTCGACCAGAAGCTCGAGGACAAGGCCAACGAGCTCGACGCCAACGAGCCGGCCAAGGCCAAGGCG
>DASVTA010000078.1:0-2103 GCA_036387815.1 Allosphingosinicella sp. | reverse complement strand
GAGGCCTTGTTCCGCGCCAGCGACGTCACCGAAGGCGTCGATTTCGTGCTCGAAGTCGAGCCCGCGAACCTCACCATCGATGCCGATCCCGACCTCATGAGCCAGGTTCTGATCAACCTGCTGCGCAACGCCGCCGAAGCGGCCCGCGACCATGTCGACTCGCCGGTCGTGTCCCTGTCCTTCACCGCGGTGGCGGGCGCGCGCGTGCAGATCGAGGTCGCCGACAATGGCGCCGGAGTGCCGGAGGCGTTGCGCCAGGAGGTTTTCCTGCCCTTCTTCACCACCAAGGCCAAGGGGACCGGAGTCGGCCTCAGCCTCGCCCGGCAGGTCGTACTCGCCCATCGCGGCTCGATCGGCCTCGGGACAAGCGACAGCGGCGGCGCGCTGTTCAGGATATTGCTGTGACCGCCGGGATTCGGCGGTTCGCGTCATCCCGTCCTCCGATACGCCGTCTCGGCAAGCTCAACGGCTACTCAGGATGAGCGGCACCTCACCGCTCATCCTGAGTAGGGACTGAGCCTTGGCGAAGGCCCGTATCGAAGGACCCGTCGGCGAAGGCGTCCTCCGGGATCGCGTCCGCCAGGCTCAGCCCGTCCAGGATCCTCGCCGTCTCGTCGCGGACCATCAGCATCACCCGATGGAGCCGGCACTTGTCCTCGCTGATGCAATTCTTGCAGGTCTCATGGCGGTAGCGGCTGGCGCAGGGCAGAAGCCCGAGCGAGCCGCGGGTGAGCCGGACGATCGAGCCGTAGCTGATCTCCGCGGGCGGCCTTGCGAGCCAGTAGCCGCCGTCGCGGCCGCGGCGGCTGGCGACCAGCTGCTCGCGGATCATCTGCGAAAGCATCACCGTCAGGAACTTCGGCGGGATGTTCTGCCGCGCCGCGATCTCGCTCAGCTGCACCGGACCCTCGCCGTAGCGATCGGCGAGGTGAAGGAGCGCGCGGATTGTATAGCGCGTTCGTTGAGAAAGCATCGCAGCTTCATGAACCCGGATATTCCGATTGGCAACCGCCCCCCGTCCGGCGCCTACCGGTTGGAGCCGGCCGCCTTGCGGATGAAATGGCCCGCCGAAACTCCGCGGAGCAGGGCCATCCGGTATTTCCGGGTCGTTGCGGGCTTGTGCCACCCTTCCGCCGGCATCTCCTCGACAAGCCGCCGCATCATGCCATGGTCGACCGTGACGCCGGCCTCGCTGCAGGCGCCGATGCGCTCGATCTCTTCGCCGGCTTCCTCGCGCCCCGCCACGATGCCCTCGTGCCAGTCGGCCGCCTGATAGCCCTTGCGGGACTCGTTGACGACCGCCGCAGGAAGCCGGTCGGCGAAGGCGGTGCGGGCGAGCGCCCGGCGGATGCCGTTGCGCAGATACTGGTCCGGAGGCACGGCCAGGCAGAATTCGACCAGCCGCCGGTCGGAGGTCGGGTCGCGCACGTCGACGCCCCAGCCGGCCAGGTGGCCCTTGTTGTAATTGCCGACGTCGACCCGCCGCAACGTCCACAATCGCGCCTCGAGCGGATCGCGCCGCGGCCGGTAGGTGACGTCGAGCCCCCGCTCGAAGGCCCTTTCGGCGATCCGGTGGGCCTCTGCCGAGTCCGGGCTGATCGCGGTATAGTCGGTCAGCTTGCGGCCCTTGCCGCGCATTCGGCCGATCGCCTGCCACAGCGGCGTTGGAACGAATGGCCCCAGCGTCTGCGCCGCGACCGTTCCGACCCGGGTTCCGTTGCGGACCAGGGCAAGCGACTCGCGGGCGAGCCTGAGCATCCGGCCGCGGGTCAGGAGCTGGGTGAGAAGGGGCATGCCGTCATAGCTGAAGCTGCTGTTGCCGCGGGCGCCGCTGAGCAGGACCCGAAGCCCGCGCTCGCGGGCGACATCCATGATCCTGTGCATCCACACCGCATTGCACAGGTTGAGGACCGGCCGCTCGTAGACGAAGAAATAGCGGTCGAGATTGGCGAAAGGGGAGCCGCCGTTGCGGACGACCACATGGTCCATGTTCCGGTAGAGGGCCGCGACCTCGACCGCGTGGGGTATCTCGTCGGTGAAGGCGTTGCTGACCTCGCTGCCGTCATAGCCCTCGCGCGGCGCCCCGGTGAACGCCGTCACCCG
>DASVTA010000077.1:0-4427 GCA_036387815.1 Allosphingosinicella sp. | reverse complement strand
CGAGCGGGCGAGCGACGGCTAGGCCGTCATTGCGAGGAGCGTAGCGACGAAGCAATCCAGCGGGCCTCAGCCGCCGCACTGGATTGCTTCGCTTCGCTCGCAATGACGGGGATCAATCCGCCGTCGTCAGCTGGCGCTGGCCGCCGAGCTTGTGGACCCGGCCGTGCTTCATCACGAACTGGACGTTCTCGAGCAGCCTGATGTCGGCCGTCGGATCGCCCCGCACGGCGACGATGTCCGCGTCCTTGCCGGCCTCGATCGTTCCGATCCGGTCGGCGCGGCCGAGCAGGGTCGCGGCCGCCACGGTAGCGGTCCGGATCGCCGCGGCGGGAGCCATTCCGTTCTTCACCATCAGGCCGAACTCCCTGGCGTTGAGGCCGTGGGGCGCGACTCCGCTGTCGGTGCCGAAGGCGATGTTGATCCTCTCGCGCACGGCCCGGGCGAAGCTGCGCTCGGCATTGCCTGAGGCTTGTTTCGCCTTTTCGAACTGGGCCGGGGTCAGAGCGCCCCGCTCCCCGTCCGCGACCGCGGCGGCCGGAGCGACGAGGGTCGGCACGTAATAGGCGCCCGTCCGGCGATAGAGCTCGAAGGTCCTGTCGTCGGTGAACGTGCCGTGCTCGATCGAATCGACCCCCGCCTCGAGCGCGGCATTGATCCCGTCCACTCCATGGGCATGGGCCGCGACCTTTCGGCCGAAGGTCTTGGCGGTCTCGACGACGGCGCGCATCTCGTCGGCCATCATCTGCTGGTTGAGGCCGCCGGCGACGTTGCTCAGGACTCCCCCGGTCGCTGCGAACTTGATGACGTCCGCACCCGCCGAGATCTGCCGGCGCACCGCCCGCCGGCAGTCGTCGGGGCCGTTGCAGGTGTTGTCGGCCCGGGCGAGGCCGATGTCGGTCAGGTCGCGGTTGAGGCCGTTGACGTCGCCATGGCCGCCCGAGACGGAAATGCTCCGCCCCGCCGCGACGATGGTCGGGCCGGCGAACTGCCCGGCCTCGATGACGTCGCGCAGCGTCGTGATCATCCGTGGCTCGTTGCCGAGGTCGCGGACGGTCGTGAACCCGGCCAGAAGCGTTTTCCGGGCGTTGATCAGGGCCGTGAAGGCCTCGTCCTCATAATCGCGCTGAGCCGCCTGCAGGCGCGCCTGGAGCCGGTCGTCGAGGCCGCGCAGGTGGACGTGCATGTCGATGAAGCCGGGCATCACCGTGCTGTCGCGAAGGTCGACGGTCCGGGCGCCGGGCATCTCGATATAGCCGCTGCGGATTTCGACAATCCGGCGTCCGCGCACGACCACGCTCGCCTCCCGCCGCGGCGGCTTGCCGGGCTCCGCCATCAGTGTGCCGGCGTGGAGGATGGTGAGGGGTTCCGCGGGCTGGGCCGCTGCCGCCGGCACGGGACCGATGCTCTGGGCAAAGGCGGGAGCGGCGAGGGCGAGCGCGAGAGCGGCAAGCGAAGGACGGAGCGGCATCATCTATCCCCTAGTTTGGCGTGCGCGACCAAAGCTGGAAAGCCGGGCGCACATCAAGGGCTTACCGTCATCCCGGCGAAAGCCGGGACCCCCGGACAAGAAGTCTCTGCGGGTCTCCCCGAGATCCCGGCTTTCGCCGGGATGACGGGTTCAGCCGAGTACCTCCACCGTATGGATGATGAGCCCGACGAGCCCGCCGACCAGAGTCCCGTTGATCCGGATATACTGGAGGTCGCGGCCGACGGCATTTTCCAACCGTCCGGTGACGGTGCGCGCGTCCCAGCCCCGGATCGTCTCGGAGACCAGGGTAACGATCCCGCTGCCGTAGGTGGCGACGGTGCCGACGACCATGCGGCGGGCGAACTGGTTGATCGCCTTGTTGAGCCTTTTGTCCTGCTGGAGGGTCTCGCCGAGCTGGCGGAGCGCCTCGCCGAAGCGGCCGGCCATCGCGGCTTCCGGATCGCGCGCGGCGCGCAGCAGGGCCGCGCGGCTGTTCTCCCAGAGGCCGCCCAGCCAATTGGTCACCGCCTTGTTGGCGATGATCTCGTTCTTCCAGCCTTCGACCTTGCCCTGCATCTCCGGATCGAAGCGCATGTCCCAGGCGAGCGCGGCGAGCGCCTCCTCCGCCTTGGCCCGGAGCGGGTGAGCGGGGTCGATCGCCATGTCGATCGTGAGGCGCCTCAGGCCGTCGACGATCCCGTCGGCGAGCTTCTCGTCGAGGCCGGAGAGGCGCATGATCATCCCGGCGCGGTCGTGCACCATCTTGCGGATCAGATCCTCGTTGGCGTCGAGCGTCCGGCCGGCCCAGGTGACGATGCCGTCGAGGATCGGGATGTGCCGCTCGTCGGTGATCGCGCCCTCGAGCGCCTGGCCGATCAGGGGCGAGACTTCGAGCGACCGCATCCGCTGGGCGACGGCGGTCTTCACCATTCCGCCGAGCCGCTCCTGATCGAGCGCCTCGAGGAGGTCCGCGATCAGCCTCGATCCGCCCTGCCTCAGCCGGCCCTCGGGCGGCGGGTTGGCGAGGAAGCGGCCGATCGCCCCGGCGACGTCGACGTTGCGCATGCGGCGCGCCACGACCCTGGGAATCAGGAAGTTGTCGCGCAGGAAGGCGGCGAGCGTCGCCCCGATCCGGTCCTTGTTGCGCGGAATGATGGCGGTGTGGGGGATCGGCAGGCCGAGCGGGTGCCGGAACAGGGCCGTCACCGCGAACCAGTCGGCGAGGCCGCCCACCATCGCCGCCTCGGCGAAGGCCTTGACATAGCCGAGCCAGGGATAAGCTTCGTCCCAATGATTGGCTGAGACGAACACCGCCGCCATCGCGACCAGCATCCCGGTCGCGATCATCCGCATGCCGCGCAGGCTTTGCGCGGGGGGAGCGAAACCTATGGGATTGGCCGGTTCGGCGGGCTTCATGAGGGCCTCAATAGCCGGACGGCCATTTTAGTTCACTCCCGCGGCGAGCGGCAGGGCAGCGAAGCTCGTCCCGATCCCTTCGGGGCATGTGATGGTCCTTCGCCACGCATTGCTCCGAAAATCCGAACGATATGCGAGAGATAGCGATCGGCAGACCGTTCTGCGTATTGGCTCGTCGGATATGACCAAGCATCCTCGCCTCGGGTCGATCGGGCCCATTAGGGGAACTGGGGCATGAGAAAATTGAAGTTTCGTACCGTCGCCGTGATTGCCGTCTTCTCGTCGCTGGCAGTCGCGACTCCTGCGCAGGCGGCCAGCATCTGCGATGTCAATCCTGAGGTCAGCTATTACTCGTGATTCGCTCATGCCTTCGGCTATTGCCGGGGCAACGAGTACGGCGAATAACTACCGGGGGGAGGCAGTTGCTGTCTCCCCCACCTTCCCCGGCAGGTGCCATCGGTTCGGCAAGATACGACTGCTCGTCTGTGTAGATCTCCCGACCGGCCACGGACATCTTCGGCCCGCCCGATAAGGGCCTCTTCCTTCATCTTCGACCCTTCCGCACCGGACCCGCGCGTTCGCGCGCCCGCTTCACTCCGCGGGCTCGGGCGCCGGCGCCGGGCCGTGATCCTTGCGGCCCTTGTAGGTGAGGAGCCGTCCGAACTTCGGCGCGAGCCACTTCTCGAAATCGTCCGCCAGGCTGAACGAGGCCGGCACCAGGACGAGGGTCAGCAGGGTCGAGAGGGCGAGGCCGCCGATCACCACCACCGCCATGGGCGCGCGCCAGCTTGCATCGCCTTCCAGCGACAGCGCCGTCGGCACCATTCCCGCCACCATCGCCATCGTCGTCATGACGATGGGCTGGGCGCGCTTGTGGCCCGAATCCATGATCGCGTCTTCCTTCGGCACGCCCTTTTCCATCTCCACGATCGTGAAATCGAGCAGCAGGATCGAGTTCTTGGCCACGATTCCGAACAGCATCAGGATTCCGATCAGCACCGGCATCGACACCGCATGGCCCGTCGCCCACAGCGCCAGGAAGCCGCCCAGAGGCGCGAGCAGAAGCGATCCCATGTTCACCAGCGGCGCCATCAGGCGCTTGTAGAGCAGCACCAGCACCGCGAAGACGAGGAAGGTGCCCGAAATGAGGGCGCCCATGAACTCGGACATGAGCTTCTCCTCCTCCCGCTGCTGGCCGGAGCGGGCGCGTTCGACGCCTTCGGGGAGGTTCTTCAGGGTCGGAAGCGCTTCGATGATCGCCTCCTTGTCGACCACGCCGGGGACGAGATCGGCGCCGACGAGGATCCGGCGCTCCTGGTTGAAGCGCTGGATCTGCGCCGGTCCGGCGCCGAAGCTGATCGAGGCCACCACCTTAAGCGGCACCGAGCCGCCGGTCGTGGTCGGCACCGGCATGTTCTCGATCGTCGAGAGGCTGCGGCGCGAATCCTCCTGGAGGGCGACCCGGATCGGGACCTGGCGGTCCGAAAGCGAGAAGCGGGCGCTCGCCTGGTCGATCTCGCCCTGAGTGGCGGTGCGGATCGCC
>DASVTA010000076.1:0-10674 GCA_036387815.1 Allosphingosinicella sp. | reverse complement strand
GCCTGAGCGAAGTGCAGGATTCCATCCACCTGCTGTCGAAGCGGCGCTTCCTGCCGCTGTTCGTCACCCAGTTCCTGGGGGCGTTCAACGACAACCTCTACAAATCGGCGATGGTGATCCTGGTCACCTATGCGATCTATTCCGACCCGACCAAGGAAGCGACGTTCAACGCCATCGCCGGCGGGCTGTTCATCCTGCCCTTTTTCCTGTTCTCGGCGCTGGCGGGCCAGCTTGCCGACGGGGGCGACAAGGCTCGGATCATCCGGATCGTCAAGACGGCCGAGATCTTCATCATGGTCGGGGGCGCCATCGGCCTCCTCCTCCACAGCATCCCGCTCCTTCTCGCCGGGCTGTTCGCGATGGGCGTCCACTCCAGCTTCTTCGGCCCGATCAAATATGCGATCCTGCCGCAGCATCTGCGAAGCGACGAGGTGCTCGCCGGAACGGGCCTGGTCGAGGCGGGCACCTACATCGCCATCCTGCTCGGGACCATCGTCGGCGGCCTGCTCGGCGCGGACCATGCCCACATCGCCGCGGGAGGGGTGCTGCTGGTCGCGGCCGCCGGCTGGTTCGCGGGCCGCCAGGTGCCGCCGGCGCCCCCGGAAGCGGACGCTCCGCCGGCGAAGATGGACTGGCACATCATCCGCGCCTCGATCACCCTGGTGAACGCGACGCTCCACACCCCGCGCCTGTTCCTCGCCATCGTGTGCATCAGCTTCTTCTGGATGATGGGCGCGATCCTCGCCGCCCAGTTCCCGCCGCTGGTCAAGAACGTGTTCCACGCCAACGAGCAGGTGGCGACGCTCTTCCTCGCCATCTTCTCGGTCGGGGTGGGCCTCGGCTCGGTGCTGATCAACCGGCTGCTCAAGGGCCGGGTCCTCGCCGTCTATTCGCCCGCCTCGGCCATCGCCATGGGCCTCTTCATCACCCACCTCTACTACAATTCCCTCTCGTGGCCGATGCAGGGCCCGGACCTGATCGACCTCGATACCTTCATCCGCATCCCCCAGGCCGAGTGGGTGATGTTCGACCTGTTCGGAGTCGCGGTCTCGGGCGGGATGTTCGTCGTGCCGCTCTACGCCTTCCTCACGACGACGGTGCCGAAATCGGAGACGGCGCGGACCGTCGCGGCAAACAACATCGTCAATTCGGGCGGGATGGTTCTTGCCGCCGTCATCCTCACCGGACTCGTCCATCTCGGCGTCTCGATCGAGGAAACCTTGCTGATGGTCGCGGTGGCGAGCGTCGTCGCGGCGTGGCTGGCCTGGCGGCTGCACAAGGCCTGCGACTGACGTCGGGGCCTCGCGATCGAGGCCCTTTCGATCCCGGCGGCGGCCCGCCCGGGCGCCAGGCTATTCCGCCGCGGGCGCCAGCGTGATGTCGATGGTATCGATCTGGATGGTCGACTGCACGCCTTCTTCCGGCTTCGGTATCGTGGCCGTCACGACGATGGCGACGACGGCCCTATCCTCGTCCAGCGGCACCGCGATGCGATGATTGATGTTCGGATCCTCTTCGCTCCGGGAAAGCGGCACCGTCTCGCTGGACTTGCCGACCTGCACGGTCAGCGCAGCGTCTTCCGCCAGACTGCCCAGGGAAGTCCCGCGAAGTTCGAGCACGAGCAGGTGCCCGATGCTTCCTCTCCCGGCGGCCAGGTGCAGGCGGCGGGTGACCGTCCTGCTCTCGTCGTCGCCGCGGTCCCCCGGCAGCCATTCGACCGCGAAATTGTCGTACAGAAAGGAGAAGACCGAACGATCGGGTGAGGAGTTGAAGGTAACGCCTTCGGCATGGAGAACACCTTCGAACACGGCTGCGTCGGACATTCCCGCCTCCTTGCGTCACGCCTCGCCGAAGCGGGCCGATCGCTCCAGGATCGGGCAAACCTGCGCCGCCTCAGGCCGCTTCGTCAAGAGACCGGCCGGGAAAGAGCCTTTCAGGCGATGAAGGTGGAGAAGAAGATCAGGCCGCCCGCGAAGGTCAGGAGGAAGAGTCTGACGTCTTCGGCGGCGGGGATCAGGCGGTCCATGGCTGGGGGTTAACGCGCTCTTTACCAAGCCGGCAAGGTGCCCAATCCCCCCTCCCGGGCCTTGTCCCGACGCGGCACATGGGCGGAGCCGATCCTTGCCGGGAGGAATGCGGTGCAGCCCTCAGGAGCGGTAGAGGGCTCGGAAGTAGAGGGTTAGCGCGGATCGACGACGACCGGCGCCAAATACCCGTCCACCATGCTTCGCATGATCCCCCTCCCCGTCGGCTGCGCCCGCGGGGAGGATGATTGGGTCACCGAGCCGTCCTGAAGAAGAGGTGGCCGCCGATCACGCGCACCGGCGCGAGACCCGACGACCAGCGCGGCGACACCGCGGCGGTGTGATAGAAGAGGGCGCCGCCCGTGGGATCGGCAGACGCCCCGGAGAGTATCTCCGCCGCCACTCGCTTGGCCGCGAGCCACATCGCATGGTCCTCGCTGTCGGGGCGAAGCTTGTCGATGTTCATCATCGCCGGGTAGTTGGGATCGTTCCTGTTCCAGGCGCTGAACTGCCAGGCGGCGCTCACCGTCTCGGTCGCGTAGCGGCCGTGGGTGTTGGCGCGCCGGCGATTGTCGATGACGTGGCCGACCGCCCGCATCGCCTCCTCGCCGCCGTTCCTGGCCTCGCCCCACATGGTCAGAGCCATCCAGTGCGCGTCGACGACGTCGATGTCCTCGGCCGGGACGAGCTCCGGCGCCGGCGCCGGCGCCTCCCCGGCGGGGCGCTCCACATGCGGCTGCAGCGGCCGGGTCCACTCGCCCCAGTCGGCGCGTTCCTGTTTTGCCGGAGCCGAGGGCATGACCGGGCCGTCGCCCTGAGCCCGGGCGGCCGCGATTCCGACGATTACAGCGGCAATCCCCGCCCCCGCAGCCCATTTCATGATGAATATAATGCCTTAATTCTCGGCATTTAGCTAGGCCCTGAATCGCCGGTCTAATCCCGGCCCGCGCCGTCTATGGAATGTCATGAAGTCGGTTCCGCGTCACGGACTGACGCTCGCCGCAACCGACCGGCGCCCTGCAGCCATGACGGCCATCGCAGCCGCGGCCAGGGCCGCCGCAACGGCGAAGGTGGCCTGCAGGCCGGTGGCGATCGCCGCCGGAGGAGCGTCGGCGGGCTCGGCCATGCCCGACGCCGCCGCGAATATCGCGCCCATCAGCGAAGCTCCGGTGACCAGCCCGAGATTTCGCGACAGGTTGAGCAGGCCGGAGACGAGGCCCCGCCGTTCCGGAGCGACGTCGGCCATGACGGCGCTGTTGTTGGCGGTCTGGAACAGGGCATAGCCGCAGACGACGGCCGTCATCGGCCCGACGTATCCGAAAACTCCGAGCGCCGCGGGCGCCAGCCCGACGAGGACGCACCCGCCCCCGATGGCGGCCAGCCCGATCCGGGCGGTCCGGCGCGCCCCGATCCGGTCCGCCAGGCGGCCGGCGGGAACGGCCGCGAGAGCCGCGGCAAGCGGCCCGGCCGACATGGCCAGGCCAACGGCCGCCGTCTCCAGCCCCAGCGAAAGTGAGAGGTAGAAGGGCCCCACCACCAGAGTCGCCATCATCACCGTCGAGACGAGCGCGCCGGCGGCGAGGCTGGCCTTCAGCCCGGCCTGGTCCAATGCCGCCCACCCGATCAGTGGCGATGCCGCTCGCGCCTGCCTCAAGACGAAGAGGCCCGCCCCGAGGCCGGTCGCGGCCAGCAGCGCCGCGTTGATCGGTCCGAAGCCGCGCCCGGCCGTCATCGCCAGCGCATAGGCGCCGAGCGTCAGCGCAAGCAGCAAGGTACCCGGAAGGTCGAAGCCGGCCCGCTCACCTTCCGCTTTGCCCCGATCCGCGGGCAGGTGGCGGATCGCCAGCAGGAAAGCCAAGGCCCCGATCGGCAGATTGATCAGGAACAGCGTGCGCCAGCCGGACGCGGCGATCAGGGCTCCGCCGAGCGCCGGGCCCAGCGCCGTGCCGATCGCCGACATCGTGCCCAAAAGCCCCATCGCCCGCCCCATCCGATCCTTGGGGACGATCCCGCCGACCAGCGCGAGGGTCATGGCCATCATGAGGGCCGCCCCCGCCCCCTGCGCCGCGCGCGCCGCGATTAGCAGGCCGAGCGTCGGCGCGGCGGAACAGAGCGACGATGCGATGCTGAACAGAAGGATTCCGGCCAGCAGCAATCGGCGCCGTCCGGTCACGTCGCCGAGACGGCCGGCTCCGACGATCAGGCTCGTGACCGCGACGAGATAGGCGACGACGATCCACTGGACCTGCTGGACGGAGGCGCCGAACGCGCGCGCGAAGTCCGGCAATCCGACATTGGCGATGCTGGTGCCGAGCGACGACAGAAGCATCGACAAGGACAAGGCGGCGAGCGCCGGCGAGGAGGCGGGTTTGACCATAGCCGCCAGCCTAGGGAAGTCAGTGATATGGCGGAAGACGCACGCAATGCACTTTAATCGTGCATGTAACGCCGCATCATGTGCTATGTTGCTTTCCATGGCCGCACCCGATCTCAACCTGCTCGCCACCCTTGACGCGCTGCTCGCGGAAGGCAGCGTCGCGGGCGCGGCCCGGCGGCTTCGGCTCAGCCCTTCGGCGATGAGCCGGGCCCTCGCGCGGCTTCGGGAGACGACCGGCGATCCACTGCTGGTCAGGGCGGGCCGCGGGCTCGTCCCGACCCCGCGCGCGGTCGAATTGCGCGAGCGGGTCGGCGGCCTCGTCGAGGAGGCCCGCGCCGTTCTTCGGCCCGCGGCGGCCCTCGATCTCGGGCGCCTCGTCCGCAGCTTCACCCTGCGCACGCGCGCCGGCTTCGTGGAGAATTTCGGCCCTGCCCTCCTCGCGCGGATCGGCCGCGAAGCCCCGGGCGTCCGGCTCCGCTTCGTGCCGAAGCCCGACCGGGAAAGCACGCCGCTCCGCGAAGGCAGCGTCGATCTCGAGATCGGCGTCGTCGCCCGCACCACCGGGCCGGAGGTGCGAACCCAGCTGCTGTTTCGGGACCGGTTCGTCGGCGTGGTCCGCGTCGGCCATCCGCTCGCCCGGGGAGGGATCACGCCCGCGGCCTACGCCGCCGCCAGGCACGTCCTCGTCGCTCCGCCGGGCGCCGACCGCGGGCCGGTCGACGACGCCCTCGCCGCCGCCGGCTTCGAACGGGAGATCGCGACGATCGTCGGCGGCTTCTCGACCGCGCTCGCCCTCGCCCGCGCCTCGGACCTCGTCGCCAGCGTCCCCGAGCGACACAGCGGCAATCTGCGGTCCGGCATGTTCAGCTTCCCGCTGCCGGTGCCGGTGCCGGAGATCGCCATCTCCCTCCTCTGGCACCCGCGCCTCGACTCCGACCCCGCCCACCGCTGGCTGAGACTCTGCGTCCGCGAAGTCTGCGCGGGGAATCCGGGAACACGCGGCGCGAAGCCAGCTGTATCGACACGGAGCGATTTCTAAAATCCTCCCCTGCGTTTGCAGGGGAGGGGGACCATGCGAAGCATGATGGAGGGGCCCTTTCTGACTTTCGAAGACCCCTCCACCGCGCTTCGCGCGGTCCCCCTCCCCCGCAAATGCGGGGGAGGACGAAGACTCAGCCCGCCTCCTGCAGCCCCGCCCAGTCCAGCCCGAAGCGCTGCAGATACTTCCTCAGCCGGTCCGCGTCGTTCGCCGACGCTCGCCGCGAGCGCGACGCGCTGAAGAGGGAGCGGCCCGCTTCCGAGAGCGAGCGGCTCCGGCGGCAGATGCGGATCACCTCGGCGAGCTGGACCCGGTCGAACGGATCGATCTCCTCGAGCCTGGCCGGGTCGACGACCTGTTCGAGCGAGTCCGACGCGGACGAGCCGGTCGTCCAGAAGCGCTTCAGCCGCGCCTTCTCCGCCTCCACCGTCGAGATGTCGATCCGCCCCGACGGAGCGAAGGTCGCCATCCGGGTCACGCTCGCGGCGAGGTCGCGGAAATTTCCCGCCCAAAGCGCCTCGGGCGCGGTGGCGAACGCGAGGAACGCCCGGCGCGCCTCCTTGTTGAAGCTGACCCTGGTCCCTTCGCGCTCGGCGAACCGGTCCAGCTCATAGTCGAGGTTCGGCTCGATGTCCTCCAGCCGCTCGCGAAGCGCGGGCAGCTCGAAAGTCCACAAGTTGAGCCGGGCGAACAGATCCTCGCGGAACCGTCCCCCGGCGACCGCCACCCCCAGATCGCAATTGGTGCCCGCGATGAGCTGGAAATCGGAAGAGGCTTCGCGGTCGGCGCCGACCGGAAGGAAGCGCTTCTCCTCGATCGCCCGAAGGATCATCGCCTGCTCGTCGAGGCCGAGCTCGCCGATCTCGTCGAGGAAGAGGACCCCCTTGTCCGCAGTTCGAAGCAGGCCCGGGCGGTCGGCGGCGGCGCCGGTATAGGCGCCTTTCTTGTGGCCGAAGAGTGCCGACATCGCGCTGTCGCCCTTCACGGTGGCGCAATTCACCTCGACGAACCCGCCGGAGACCTGGTGCTTCAGGCGCTTGAGATCGAAGATGCGGCGGGCGAGCTGCGACTTGCCGGCGCCGGTCGGGCCCATCAGCAGGAACGGCGCGCGCGAGCGCAGCGCCACCTGCTCGATCTCGTCGATCATCCGGTTGAAGGCGGGATTGCGGGTCTCGATCCCCGATTTGAGGAAGGAAGTGCCTTCCGCCGCGGCGACGGCGAAGCGGGTGGCGATGCTGTCGTAGCGCGACAGGTCGAGATCGATGACGCTCCAGCTTCCGGCCGGGCTCACCGTCCCGCGCGACGGATGGGTCTGGAGAAGCTTGCCGGGCAGGTAGCGGGCCTCCGTCAGGAGGAAGAGGCAGATCTGGGCGACGTGGGTGCCGGTGGTGATGTGGACGAGATAATCCTCCGCCTCGGGATCGAAGGCATAGGCGCGGGCGAAGTCGAGCAGCTTGCCGTACACCTCCTCGAAATCCCAGGCGTCGGCGAAATCGAGCAGGTGCGGCCGGACCTTGGTCTCGGGCGAGACTCCGGCGATGTCGGAGGTCACGTAGCGCGCCAGCCCCTCGTGCTGGCCGCCATGGATCAGCTCGAAACGGTCGACCCGAAGATCCTCGTGCATGCACAGCCCGACGCTCGGCCGCCACTTGTTCCAGCGGGACGGCCCCATCTTGCTTGCATCCAGGGTGGAGCCCACGAAGCCGATGACGACGGTTGGTCTCATCCTTATCCCATGGGATAAAGTCTTATTATTGTCGATAGCAAATCTCAGGAGGCCGCAACTCCACCGATTCCAGGCCGCATCAAAAAGCCTTTGTTTATCGGTCACTTATGAACTTTATTTGGAGCTTAAGCCGGTTTGGCACGCCTTCTGCAATTATGTTTGAGCCGGGCGCGTCGAACCGCCCGCCAAGCAGCGGAAGAAGGGGCGGCCGGAATGGGCCGGCCGCCCCGGATGCCAGACACAAGGAAGATGCCATGGCCAACAAGGGCCTTTTCGCTTCCGCGGTCGCCAGGCTCCTGGCCCCCGCCGCGGACATTTTGAACCGGGAGCTTTCGCCGGCTTATGCCTACGGACCCGAGCACAAGCTCGCCCAGCTGGCCGCGACCGGAACCCTCCACGACGGCTTCTACGCGGCCGCGGAAACGCAGCTCGAGGACGTGCTGGAGGCCGCCAAGGCGGTCGACCCGCACTTCGTCGCCAAGGCGGCGGTCTACGCCCGCACCCGCGGCACGATGAAGGACATGCCGGCTCTGCTGACCGCCTACCTTACGCTGGCGGAGCCCGACCTCGCGGTCCGGGTCTTTGCGCGGACGATCGACAACGGGCGGATGCTGCGCAACTTCGTGCAGATCATGCGCTCCGGAGCGGTGGGACGCAGGTCGCTCGGCACGCGTCCCAAGCGGCTCGTCCAGAACTGGCTCGAGCAGGCGTCGATTCGGGCCCTGATGCAGGCCGCGACCGGCAAGGATCCGTCGCTCGCCGACATCGTGCGGATGGTCCACCCCAAGCCCGCGGACGAGGGCCGCCGGGCCTTCTACGCCTGGCTGATCGGCAAGCCGTACGACGTCGCCGCTCTGCCGGTTGAGATCGCCGCTTTCGAGGCGTGGAAGCGGGACCCCTCGCTGCCGCTGCCCGAAGTGCCCTTCGAGTGGCTGACCGCCTTCGAGCTGTCGGCCGGGCAATGGGCGGAGCTCGCCGGCGCGATGGGCTGGCAGGCGCTGCGCATGAACCTCAACACGCTGGCGCGCAAAGGCGCCTTCGCTGTCGAGGGCGTGACGGAAAGGGTCGCTGCGCGGCTCGCCGATCCGGAGGCTCTGTCGAAGGCGCGGGTCCTCCCGTACCAGCTGATGGTCGCCCTGGGCTCGGTTGCCGAGGGCGTTCCGCTCCGGGTCCAGGCGGCGCTGGAGACGGCGCTGGAAGCCTCGCTCGCGAACGTTCCGGCGTTCGGAGGCCGGGTGGTGGTCGCCCCCGACGTGTCCGGTTCGATGGCCTCGCCGGTCACCGGCTACCGCAAGGGCGCCTCGTCGAAGGTGAGGTGCATCGATGTCGCGGCGCTGATCGCGGCGGCGGTGCTCCGCCGGAACCGGGGGGCGATGCTTCTGCCGTTCGAAGAGCGGGTCGTGCCGCTCGAGCTCGATCCGTTCGCCCGGGTGGCGGCGAATGCCGCCAAGCTGGCGTCGGTCGGCGGCGGCGGGACCAACGTCTCGGCTCCGCTCGCCCTTCTCAACGCGAAGGGCGCGATGGTCGACCTGGTGGTGATCGTCTCGGACAACGAATCCTGGGTCGACGCCGCCCGTCACGGAGCCACGGCGACGATGAACGAGTGGAACCGGCTGAAGAACAGGTGCCCGGCGGCGAAGCTCGTCTGCATCGATCTCCAGCCCTACGGGACCACCCAGGCGAAGAGCCGGCGCGACATTCTCAACGTCGGAGGCTTCTCCGACGCGGTGTTCGAGACGCTCTCCCGCTTCGCCTCGGGCGACGGGGAGCGCGACTGGGTCGCCGAAGTGAACGAAATGGAGGTGTAAGGAAGAAAGGCCGTGGCGAATGCCGGCGGGACTACATTGCACGCTTAGTGTCGCCGGTTCGAATCCGGCCGGGTCTCGGCCCGTAGCTCAGACGGTTAGAGCATAAGCCTGTCCCGCCAAACCTCGTCGCCACACAGCCGTCATCCCGGCGGAGGCCGGGATCCATGAACACCGCGCTGCCAGACTTGGGAACGGCAGTGTTCATGGATTCCGGCCTGCGCCGGAATGACGGAGAGCCGAAGCCGCGGGAATGCGGGCCGGAACTACATCCTTTGCCAACGATGTTCCGGCCCACCTCTCGTCCCGCTGCCAGGCTTGGACCGGCGAATGCCTGTGGGAGTACATGGTGATACCCCTCTCCGGAGGGGCGCGGTTCGAACCCGCTCTCTCACGCCATCCTTGTCGCCGGCCGCTTACGAAGTAGACATAGCAATCATCAGGAGGGCCTCATGGCCGAGCAGAGCTTCGAATATATGCCCGTCGAGGGCGGATCGCCGGTCAAGATGTGGACCAGGGGCGTCGCGGTAGATCCCAAGGCGCGCCAGCAGCTGGCAAGCGCGGCGAAGATGCCGTTCATCTTCCGCCACGTCGCGGTCATGCCCGACGTCCATGTCGGCATCGGCGCGACCGTGGGTTCGGTCATCCCGACCCGCGGCGCGGTGATCCCGGCCGCGGTCGGGGTCGACATCGGCTGCGGGATGATGGCGGCGCGCACCTCGCTCTACGCGGCCGACCTTCCCGACAGCCTGGAGGGGATCCGGCGCGCGATCGAGCAGGCGGTGCCGCACGGCCGCGACGTCGGCCGGAGCAAGCGCGACAAGGGCAGCTGGGGCGACCCGCCGCCCGAGATCGCCGCCGCTTGGGCCACCCTCGCCGAGCGGTTCAAGCGCATCACCGACAAATATCCGCGCCTCGAGAAGACGAACAACCTCGTCCATCTCGGCACGCTCGGCACCGGCAACCATTTCATCGAGCTCTGCCTCGACGAGAGGGACGAGGTGTGGATCATGCTCCATTCGGGCTCGCGCGGAGTCGGCAACGCGATCGGCAGCTTCTTCATCGAGCTTGCGAAGCAGGACATGCGCAAATGGTTCATCAACCTGCCGGACGAGAACCTCGCCTATTTCGCCGAGGGCACCGACCATTTCGACGATTATGTCGAGGCGGTCGGCTGGGCTCAGGACTTCGCCGCTTTGAACCGGCGGATGATGATGACCAGCGTGATCCGGGCGATCCGCACGGTGATCGCCAAGCCCTTCGAGGCGGAGCTGGAGGCGATCAACTGCCACCACAACTACGTCCAAAAGGAGAGCCATTTCGGCGAGAACGTGCTCGTCACCCGGAAGGGGGCGGTGCGCGCGGCCAAGGGCGTGATGGGCATCATTCCCGGATCGATGGGCGCCAAATCGTTCATCGTGCGCGGCCGCGGCAACGCCGAATCTTTCGACAGCTGCAGCCACGGCGCGGGGCGTCTCATGTCCCGCACCGAGGCCAAGAAGGTCTTCACCCTCGACGACCATATCCTGGCGACCGAGGGCGTCGAATGCCGCAAGGATGCCGGCGTGATCGACGAGACCCCGGCGGCCTACAAGCCGATCGAGGCGGTGATGGCCGCGCAGGCGGACCTGGTCGAGATCGTCCACACCCTCAAGCAGGTGGTGTGCGTCAAGGGGTGATGCTCAAGGTGCTTCGATACGGCC
>DASVTA010000075.1:0-1516 GCA_036387815.1 Allosphingosinicella sp. | reverse complement strand
CGTCCACCTCGCGCGGTCCCTCCCCTCCCCGTCATTGCGAGCGGAGCGAAGCAATCCAGCGCAGCCTCGAACGCCAGGCTGGATTGCTTCGTCGCTTCGCTCCTCGCAATGACGGAGGCGGGCGATGAACATGGCGGAAAGCCGGGGAACTTGAGCGGGGGAATGCGATGAACGACGTCAACCGGATCCTGATGGGGATCGCCGGGATCGTGGTGATCCTCGGGATCGCCTTCCTCCTCTCGTCGAACAAGCGGGCGATCCGGCCGCGCGTCGTCGGCGCCGCGTTCGCGCTTCAGGCGGGGATCGCCGTCCTCGTCCTCTATACGCCCTGGGGGCGGCGCGCGATCGAGGCGATGGCCCGCGGAGTCGCGAACCTGCTCGGCTACGCCAACAAGGGAACCGAATTCCTGTTCGGCCCGTCGGCGACCAACCCGCTCGCCCAGACCTTCGCGCTCGGGGCGCTGCCGGTCATCGTCTTCTTCGCCGCGCTGGTTTCCATCCTTTATTATCTCGGCATCATGCAGAGGGTGGTGCGCTGGGTCGGCGGAGCGATCGGCTGGGTGACCGGGATCAGCCGCGTCGAGTCGCTCGGCTCGGCCGCCAACATTTTCGTTGGCCAGTCGGAATCGCCGCTCGTCGTTCGGCCCTATCTGGCAAGCCTGACGCCGCCCCAGCTGTTCACCTTGATGACCGTGGGCATGGCCGGAGTCGCCGGGACGATCCTCGCGGCCTATGCCGCCCTCCTCGGCCCGCAGGCCCTGCCCTTCCTGCTCGCGGCCGCCTTCATGTCCGCCCCCGGCGGGATCCTGATGTCGAAGATCATGATGCCCGACGTCGTCGCCCCCAAGGAGCCCGAGCAGCTCGAGCTGCCGGCCGCCCGGATCAGCGCCCAGGGTCCCGCGGCCTTGTTGCCGGAAGGCAAACCGGTGCCGGACGAGCGGGTGGAGGTCGCCGAGACCTTCGAGGAAGGCGAGCAGCCGGCCAACATCATCATGGCCGCCGCCCAGGGCGCCCAGACCGGCGTCAAGCTCGCCGTCGCGGTCGGCGCCATGGTCCTCGCCTTCGTCGCCCTGGTGGCGCTCGCCAACGGCCTGCTGGGCGGAGTGGGCGGCTGGTTCGGCTATCCCGAGCTCAGCTTCCAGCGCATCGTCGGCACGGTCTTCCAGCCGATCATGTTCCTGATCGGAGTCCCCTGGAACGAGGCTGGGACCGCGGGCGGCCTGTTCGGGACCAAGCTGGTCCTGAACGAGTTCGTGGCCTTCATCGATCTCGGCGCCCTTCCGGCCGGGACGCTCAGCCCGCGCAGCGTCGCCATCGTCACCTTCGCGCTCTGCGGCTTCGCCAATTTCAGCTCGATCGCGATCCAGATGGCGGTGACCGGCGGCCTCGCTCCGAACCAGCGGCCGATGATCGCCAAGCTCGGCATCAGGGCGCTGATCGCCGGCTCGCTCGCCAATCTGATGAGCGCCGCGCTGGCGGGGCTTCTCCTGCCCTGACCCCCTGACGGAGCCGCGCC
>DASVTA010000074.1:0-6706 GCA_036387815.1 Allosphingosinicella sp. | reverse complement strand
GACGATCGTCTCGCCTTCCTCGTCGAGCTCATCGTCGGGATCCTGGAGGCCGGCGGCTTGTGCGGCGGCCTCGGCCCCGGCCGGCGCCGCGACGGGCGGCGCGGCAGCCTGGGCGGGGGCCGGAACGGCCGCTTCGGGCGGCGAGGCTTCCTGCGCGGCGAGCGGAGTGGACGCCGTCCCGGCGAGGAGCGCGATTGCGAGGGCGTTACGGGATGCCACGATACTACCTTTTCGTTCTTCGAACCCCGGCGGGGCTTGGCCGAGGCCGTGTGCCAGAGCGGCTGAACGGATTCTGTATCCGTCCGTCTCCTCGCGTTAAGGTGCCGAATGCCGGCCCTCCCGCCCCCCGATCTCGTCGCCCGCTTTCGGCGCGACCTCGACGCCGTCGGCGGGGCCGAGCTGGCCGCTTTCGCGCTCGCCGTGTCCGGAGGGCCGGACAGCTTGGCCTTGCTGCTTCTCGCCCGCGCCGCTCTTCCGGGGCGGGTCGCCGCGGCGACGGTCGACCATGGCCTTCGCGCCGAAGCCGCCGCGGAGGCGGAGGCGGTGGCGAGCCTGTGCCGAGACCTCGATGTGCCGCATTCCATCCTCAGGCCCCGGGTCGAGCCGGCGGGGGAGGGGCTCCAGGCGGCGGCGCGGGCGGCGCGCTACCGCGCGCTTGCGTCGTGGATGGACAAGCAGGGGCTCTCGACCCTGCTCACCGGTCATCATTGCGACGACCAGGCGGAAACCCTGCTGATGCGGCTCAACCGGGGATCGGGGGTCGCCGGCCTCGCCGGGGTCAGGGCAGCCGGCCCGGTGCCGGGAACGGACGGAAGGCTGGCCTTGCGCCGCCCGCTGCTCGCCTGGCGGCGGAGCGAGCTTCAGGCGATCATCGAGGGGGCCGGCCTCGATGCGGCCCGGGATCCGAGCAACGAGGACGAGGCCTTCGATCGGGCGCGGCTCCGGCGCAGGCTCCGCGAGGCGCCGTGGATCGATCCCGAGGCCCTCGCCCGAAGCGCCGCCTTTCTCGCGGAGGCGGAGGCGGCCCTGGAGTGGACCGCGGCGCCTTTGTTCGCGGCTCGGACGGAGCTTGACGCGGGCGCCGTGACCCTTCGGCCGGACGGGCTCCCGTCCGAGCTCCTTCGCCGACTGGTCCTTCGCTGCCTGCGCCGGATCGCGCCGGGGGCGCAGCCGCGCGGCGAGGCGCTCGCCGCCTTCATCACGCGACTTCAGGCGGGCGGCGTGGCCACCTTGTGCGGGGTCAAGGCGACGGGCGGCGATCCCTGGCGCTTCGAGCCCGCGCCGCCGCGGCGGCGCTAAGTCCTCTCCCGCTTTCCGCGGGAGAGGGGGGACCCAAGCCGAAGGTTTGGGGGGTGAGGGTCTTGCCGACTCCGCGGTACAGACCCTCACCTCCCATCGCTGCGCGATGGGCCCCTCCTCTCCCGCGAAAAGCGGGAGAGGTCTGCTCGGGTGGGATCGACTCCCGCGGCTCCGGGTTGAAGCGGCATGCGGCGCCTGCTCCTTCTCCTCGTCCCGCTCCTCCTCCCTGCCTGCGGCGGCGCGCAGGAGGACGACCGGCCGCGCGCCAACAGCGTCGAGGAGCTCGAGAACCGGCTTGAGAAGCTCGCCGACCGGACGACCGAGGAGATAGAGCCCGCGCCGCGTCTGGCCGCCCTCAAGGAGGCGGACCTGGGAGCGGAGTTCCGGGCCAACCCGGGCTGCCGGCTTCACCGCGACGGCCGCCTGCTGCTGGTGGTCAATGCGGCCGGAGCGGTGGCCCGGATCGACGGCCGGCGAGTCCCGCTCGCGGTTTCCGGCCCGGTCGGTCCGACCGGCGGCTTCTTCACCGCCCCGGGGGTGACCGTCAGCGTCGGCCGGGTCGAATCCTCGACTCCGGGCGCCGCGCAATACGGGCAGGGCTGGCCGGCCCGAGCGACGATCGGAGGCGACGAGGAGCGGCCGATCGAGAAGCTCGAGGCCCGATGGGTCTGCGTGCGCTAGGCCGGTGGGCCTTCGCCGGGATGACGCTGCGAATCGGCCGGGGCGCTCGGCGCGGGATTCACTCTGAGGGCGCCGGTTCCCGAACCTGGGTGAACTTGTCCGTGGTCACCGTCGGCGCCCCGCAGATATCGGACGGCGCGGGGGGCAGGTCGCCCCGGGTGAGCATGTGGCCGAGGCACATTTCGAGGACGAACTTGGCGCGGTAGAGCGCGTCCTCCTCGTCGCGGCCTTCGGCCACCGCCTGGGGCACGTCGGGAAAGACGGCGCGCACGTTTCCGTGCTTCGTCGGCACCAGCCGGACCGGGTAGGCAATCATCGCTCAATTCTCCGCCAGGTTGAGCGGCAGCGCGAGCACCGGCCGCATCTGTTCGTCGTCCACCTCGATCACCGCGTCGGGGGGCACGGCGCCCGAGATCAGCGCCGATTCGACCAGCTCCGCGGCAAGCCGTTCCGCTTCGGCACGCGCTGCCGCGCTGTCTTCCAGCGTCTTGCCGGCGAGGTCCGGAAGCTCGAAATCCTCGCCCCGCAGATGAAAATAATAGGTCGGCGCCATGGCCGCAAAAGCGCATAACATGGATCAAGGTTGCGCTGGAAACGCGTCCGCAACGAGTTTTGCGGCCGATCCGGGGCCGGGCCGGGCCAAAGATCGGCGGCTGCCCGGAACCCTGCCGCCGCGGCGCTCGTTACGCCACCGCAATTCACCCCGAAGAACGGAGCGTACCATGTCGAACATTCCCAGCAGCGCCATGCCCCATGCCAAGGCAAGTGAGGGATCTGACTCGCAGCAGCAGCAGCAGGATCAGCAGAAGGGGCAGCAGGAGCAGCAGGAGCAGGGCGGCGGCGCCACCCTTTCCGAGCGCGCCGGAAAGCTTCGCGACCAGGCGGGCGACTATGCCCGCGAGAACCCGAAGACCGCCATCGCGGCCGGGGCCGCGCTTGCCGCGGGCGTGATCGCCGCGGCCGTCGTTCCGCTGGTCCGCGGCCGTTCCTCTTCGGGCGGCAAGAGCGGCGAAGCCAAGAGCGGCGGCGCCAAGAGCGGCACGACCAAGAGCGGCGGCGCCGGCAGCAGCGGCGCGAAGAAGACGACGACGACCGCCAAGAAGAGCTGACGGCCCGCCGGCCGGCAGATGGACGATTCAGGCCGCGACGAAAGGCTGCGCGAAGCCGCGGCCAATCGCGGCCTGAAGCTCGTCAAATCGCGGGTCCGTACCCCCGGCAAAGGGGATTACGGCCGCTTCGGCCTCACCGATTCGGCGGGAGCGAAGCTGCTCGGCTTCGGCCCGTCCGGCCTTACCGCCACCGCCAAGGAGATCGAGGAATATCTCCACAAGGGGGCGCTCGCCGACTGGAAGACCTCGCTCCGCTCTGCCGGCGCGCCGCCGCCGCCCCGGCGCAACAAGCGCCCGGCCGAACCGGCGCCGGATGCGCGAGCGGCAAGACCGGGAAAGGTCCGGCCGGAGCCCGAGCCCGAGCCCGAGCCAACACCTGAGCCCGAGCCACCGCCCCTTTCCGTCCGCCCGGCCCGGCCGGGGGATTCGGAGGCGATCGCCGCGCTCGTCACCGGCCTCGGCTTCGAGGCGGGCGCCGATGACATCGCCGCCCGCCTGCCGCTGCTGAAGAAAGCCGGCGAGACTCCGCTGGTCGCCGAGCAGGGGGAGGTGATCGGAATCCTCGCCTGGCACGTCACCCCGGTCCTCCACCGGCCCCAGCCGGTCGGGCGGATCACGATGATGGTCGTCCGGCAGCGCGAGCGCCGCCGCGGCGTCGGCCGGGCCCTGGTCGAGGCCGCCCTGGAGCAATTGCGCGCGAAAGGCTGCGGCCTGGTGGAAGTCACCAGCAACGTCGATCTTTCGGGCGCCCACGGCTTCTACCGCAAGCTCGGCTTCGAGCGGACGAGCTACCGGTTCGCCAAGGGGCTCTGACGTTCAGCCGCGGCGGTAGGCGAGGCGGCGGCGGCCCTGCGGGGGCGGGGCGTCGCAGGCCTTGAAATAGAGGTGGCAGACGAGGAGGAAGAGCGAAACGCTGTAGAAGGCGCTGGAAAGCGCGTCGATGCGGGCGAGGCTGAGGGGCAGCGAAAGCAGCAGGACGACCCGGAACAGCCATTCGCGCATCCGCGCCGTCTGGACTCCGAGCGAGGACCCGGCCTGGCGGCAGGCGACCCGGCGGGCGCCCTCCATCAGCAGCAGCCATGCGAGCGCCACCAGCACGTCGGCGAAGATGGCGTCGTTCATCCCCTTGCCGCCCACTGAAAGGGCGAGGCCGCCGAGATAGAAGGCAAGGTGGCCGTTCAGGCATTCGAGCGAAACCCGCCACTGGCTGATGCCGAGGCGATGCTCGGCCCAGCCCGCGATGGGCGAGAAGGCTTTGCCGAGGGCGAGGTCGTCGATCCGAGTCATGGATCCATGTTTATCAAGCCAAGAAGTTGAGAAACGGCAAAAATGGCATGATGGTTAAAATTGCCGACCGGCTGTTGCGCCGCCGCAACCCTATTCGCGCCGCCACGTTGAGCGCGTGCCGTTTCACGAAGGAGCCGAGCCGATGAAGAAACTGCCTTTCGCGCTGGTCGCTCCGCTGATCCTCGCCGCCTGCGGCCAAGGCGGCGCCGCCGGCAACAATGCCGACGCGCTCGAGCAGGCGGCGGAGCAGAGCACGCCCGAAGCGGCCGAAGTCCTGCGCAATGCCGCGGATCAGGGCGCCAACGTCCAGGAGGCGATGCAGGCGGCGGGCAATGCCCAGGCGGCGGCCGGCCAGCCTCAGTCCGCGCCGCCCCACCAGGGCGCCAAGCCCCACGCGCCCGGCGATCCGGTGCCGCCGCCGAAAATCCCCGCCGAGGGCGGCAACGGGCAGTAGCGGAAAATCCTGCCCTGCATTTGCGGGGGAGGGGGACCATGCGCAGCATGGTGGAGGGGTTCTCCGGATTCCGAAGAACCCTCCACCGCGCTTCGCGCGGTCCCTCCCCGCGAAATCGCGGGGAGGATTTCAGGCCAGCAGGCGCTCGATGTAGCCGCGTACGTCCTTCGGCCACTCCGCGACCAAAGCGCGAAAGCGCTCGTCCTCCCCCCGGTAGAGAGCGCGCAGCGCCTCCTCGAAGCCGGGGCGGTCGCCGCACATGTCCGACATGAAGCGGTAGGCCGAGTCCCGTTTCTCGCCCGTTCGGTCATCCCCGCGCCGGGCGTCCTCGACCAGCCGCCGGATCGCCGCGGACGCTCCGCCGGGCTGGCGCGCGAGCCATTCCCAGTGGCGCGGAAGCAAGGTCACCTCGCGCGCCGCGACTCCAAGGCTCGGCCTGCCGCGCGGGCGCGGCGGGGGCGGCGGCGCCGGCTCGGCGGAGTCGCGATAATCCAGGTCGACGACCCGGCCGCTGCCGTCTTCGAACGCCCGGACGGCGGCCAGCTCGCCGGGATGCTTGCGCCGAAGCTCGCCGATCACCGCTGCGCGTTCCCCGCGCGCCGCGATCCTGTCGCCCAGAAAGGCGGTAACCTGTTCCATCGTCCTGCTCCTCTCGGGCGCAATTTAACCCGGGTGAAAAGACGAGTCAATATTACCCGGATGAATTTACTCGGCCGGGCTCCCTTGCCGAGGGGCCCGGCGCGGGGTACGAAGGTGCCAAGTCACCGGCGGCTTCGGGCGGCCGGAACGAGAAAAAAAGAGTGTCACCGCAATGGCGCAGCAGGTTGCTACGGCTCCGCTCCCGCCGGTACCAGGCCCGGCTGAACTCGCGACTCACGCGCTCGCCGAGGCGCCCGGACAGCGGCCCTTCCGCTCCCCACGGCACACCTACGGCGCGCTGGACCTTGGAACCAACAATTGCCGGCTGCTGATCGCGCGGCCGGCGGAGAACGGCTTCGTCGTCATCGACGCCTTCTCCCGCGTCGTCCGGCTGGGCGAGGGCCTGGCGGGAAGCGGCCGGATCTGCGACGCGGCGATGGACCGGGCGGTGGCCGCGCTCGCCGTCTGCGCCGAGAAGCTGAAGCGCCGGCACGTCTCGATCGCCCGCTCCGTCGCCACCGAAGCCTGCCGCCGCGCCGTCAACGGCCGCCAGTTCGTCGAGCGGGTCCGTCGGGAAACCGGCATCTGCCTCGAGATCATCGCCCCGGAGGAGGAGGCGCGGCTGGCGATGCTCGGCTGCCACAGGCTCCTCGAGCCCGGCGACGCGCCCGCCTTGATCTTCGACATCGGCGGCGGCTCGACCGAGCTCATCCTCATCGACACCGACGCGGAGGGTACTCCGAAGATCAAATGCTGGTGGAGCGCGCCCTGGGGCGTCGTGTCGCTGACCGAGAGCGAGGGCCGCGACTTCGCCGACGCCGACGAGCGGCTTGCCGCCTACGGCCGGATGAAGGAGCGGGTCCGCCACGCCTTCCGCCGCTTCTCCGAACTGCTGCCGCCGCGCGAAGGCAATATCCGGCTTCTCGGCACCAGCGGGACGGTGACGACCCTCGCAAGCGTCCATCTCGCGCTGCCGAGCTACGACCGGCGGGCGGTGGACGGGCTGATGATGCCGGTGGATTCGATGCGCGCGGTCAACCACATGCTGTCGCGGATGAGCTTCGCCGAGCGCGCGGAGCTTCCCTGCATCGGCGCGGAGCGGGCCGACCTGGTCGTCGCGGGCTGCGCCATATTGGAGGCGATCATGGACATCTGGCCGGCGCAGACCCTGGGAGTCGCGGATCGGGGGATCCGCGAAGGGATATTGCGCTCGCTCATGGCCAAGGACGGGCACCAG
>DASVTA010000073.1:0-2512 GCA_036387815.1 Allosphingosinicella sp. | reverse complement strand
GCCTCGCCATCGGAGACGACCCTGATCGTTCTCGCCACCGCCGCCGCGGCTCAGCTGATCAGCGCTGAGACCGCCGAATTCTGGCAGATCGTCACCGCCATCGGCCTCACGATCACCCCCTTGCTCGCCAAGCTCGGCCAGGTCGCCGGCCGCCGGGTCGACCTTCATTCGGAGGACGAGGCGGCGGCCGTCGGCGACGGCGACAAGAGCCGGGTGGTGATCATCGGCTTCGGACGGGTCGGGCGGCTGGTCGCCGAGATGCTGACGGCGCACGGCCGGCGCTATGTCGCCGTCGATTCGAGCATCGATACCGTCGCCGCCTGCCGCAAGGAGGGCATCCCGATCGTCTACGGCGACGTCGCCCGGGCCGAGCTGATGGACCGGCTCAATCTCGGCCACGCCACGGCGCTGGTCCTCACGATGGACGATCCGGTGCTGAGCGTCCGGGTCACCAAGAAGGTCCGGGCCTGGTGCCCGGACCTCACCATCGTCGCCCGAGCCCGCGATCCCGGCCACGCGGCCGAGCTCTACCGCGCCGGCGCCAGCGATGCGGTCCCGGAGACGCTCGAATCCTCGCTCCAGCTGTCCGAGGCGGTGCTGGTCGATCTCGGAATGGCGATGGGCCCGGTCATCGCCTCCATCCACCAGAAGCGCGCCGAGCTTCGCAAGGAGATCATGGAGCTGGGCCAGCTCGATCAGGAGCCGGTGCTCGAGCGGCGGCGGCTTCGGGACGCCATCAAGGCGCGCTAGCCGCGGCGGGCGCTAAGTTTGCATCGTCATCCCGGCCCTTCAGCGCCGCCGCAGGCGGCGTCGAAGGCCCGGGATGACCCTGGAACAGCCGGCGGATCCGGCCGAACCGCAAATCCGCCGATTGCGTACCGACCCTGGCCGCGGCCGCGAGCGATTGCCTTTTCAGGCGGCGGCCCCTCTGATAGAATTCAACGACATAGGGGGAAATCCGAAATGAAGAAACTTTGTCTGGCCCTGCTGCTGCTGGCCGCCTCGGCGCCGGCCCTCGCGATGGGACCGAAGGCCGTCAATTCCGCGGCGGAGGTAAAGGCGGGAATGGGGGCCGTTCGCCTCTCCATCCAGAGCCAGACCCAGCAATGGGGCGCCTTGCGCGTCTGGTTCCTGAGAGAAGGCGGCGATCCGGCGAACAAGCAGGACGTGCTGGAATTCCAGCGGTCGGTCGGGGTTCCGATCGCGGGCGTCAACATGATCGACAGCAAGCCACGGGTCTACCCGCTCCGCCCCGGCCGCTACCGGCTGATCGGCCACGGCGTCAAATGCAAGGCGATGCCGCCCGAAGGCACGATCGGCTGCACCGTCGTCCAGTTCGGCATCTCCGAAACTCCGGCGCTGCGCTACGGGGAACCCTCGCCGAGCTTCGAGGTGGTGGCGGGGAAGCTCACGGACGCCGGCGAATTCATCCTCGAAGCCGCTCCCAACTCGCCGATCACCGAGGGCGACGCGCTGAAGGTCGCGCGCAAGAACCCGCGCTGGTTCCGGATCGCGGTCCGCCCCATCGCCCAGCCGGTCCCGGCCGCCTTCCAGCGCATGGCCGCCGGTCCGCCGGTCGAGGTGCCGCCCGGGTTCGCTTCCAACATCCAGTGCCCGCGCCGGCCCAAGGGCGCGATGATGTATTTGCCCTTCACCTGCTGAGCTGGTAGCGTTCCGCCTTCGTTCTACGGAGAGGCTGATGGCGAAACGTTCCGGCAGCGCCGATCTGCCGCTGCACGGCGGCCGCGTGCCCGCGTGGCTCGGCGAGCGCATGACGAGGCTGGGCGCCCTCATCGCCGAGACGATCGTCCTTCACGAGGGCCGCGACGCCTTTCTCGGACGCCTCGCCCACCCTTTCTGGTTCCAGTCCTTCGGCGCCGTCATGGGGATGGACTGGCATTCGTCGGGGATCACCACCAGCGTCGTCGGCGCTCTGAAGCGAGGCCTCAACCCGCGTGCCGGCGAGCTGGGGATACGCGTGTGCGGCGGACGCGGCCGCCATTCGCGCTCGACGCCCGCCGAGCTCGCCGCAGCCGGCGAGCGGGCGGGATTCGACGGGCTGGAGCTGGCACGGGCCAGCCGCCTCGTCGCCAAGGTCGACAGCGCGGCGCTCCAGGACGGGTTCGATCTCTACCTCCACGGCTTCTTCGTCACCGACGAGGGAAAGTGGGCGGTGGTCCAGCAGGGCATGAACGGCGCCAGCCGGACGGCGCGCCGCTATCACTGGCTTTCCGAAGGCCTGACCAGCTTCGTCGATTCGCCCCACTCCGCGATCGAGGGGCGGCGGCAGGGCGAGGTGCTCAACCTCGCCGACCGCCGCGCCTCGGCCTCGCGCTCGGCCCAGCTGGAGCTGCTCGCCGAACTCGGTCCCGACCGGCTGGCGCTCGAAGCCGCCGCCGTAGAACGGGCCCCCGCCCCGCTCTCGCCGCAGCCGCTGCTGCCGCACCTCTCGCTCCCCGATCACCACTACGTCCGCGCCGACGACGTCATCCTGCGCCGGCTGCACGGCACC
>DASVTA010000072.1:0-4556 GCA_036387815.1 Allosphingosinicella sp. | reverse complement strand
ACGTCGCCGGTGAACCGCGCCTTCACGAGTCCGCCCGCCTCCGCGCAGAGGCCGTCGCCGAAGCGGAAGCTGAAATCGGCGAGATCGAGCATCGGCCGCGGCAGGTTCGGCAGCTCGGGCGCTTCGAAGGTTCCCGTGGCGTCGTCGATCCCGAAGCCGTGGCGCGACACCGTGAACGACCCGCTAAGGCCGTCGTCGGCCTGCTCCAGGTCAAGCCGCGCCCGCCCGACCAGCAGGGGCAGAAACCGGAGCCGGGTCGCAACGTCACCCAGCGCGACGGTGCCGAACCGCGCCTCGGTGAGCGTGCCCAGCCAAAGGCTCCCCTCCGCCTCGCGCGCGGCCAACCCCTTCTCCGCGAAGCCGAGCCGGTCGAGGGCTATCCGAAGCGGCAGCAAGGCCGCCAGCGAGAAGAGCAGGGCGCAAAGGAAGAAGATCTCCCGCCACCAGCGAAGCCGGATCCGCATCAGCCGCCCCTCGAACGAAGGACGATCTGGGCGGACAGGGTGCGGTCCGGATTGCTGCTCGCCGTCAGCCGCTCGACGACGAACCCCTGCCCTTCGAGCCGGCCGATCCAGCCGAACAGGGCCGGCGGACGGGCCGCGCCGATGGCGATCGATACCCGTCCGGGACCCTCGGGCTGGAGCCCCGAAAGCTGGAAGCCGGCTTCGGAAGCGGCCGCCGTGATGGCGACGTCGAGAGGCCCCGGGAGGGGCGCCGGGCGGTTCCGCTCGAGCCCGCCGATCGCCGCCGCCTGAGCGCGCGCCTCGCCTAGGTTCGCGACCGCCTCGCCATGCCTCTGCTTGGCGGCGGAAAGCGAGTCTCCGAGCGGCCGAAGAATGAGCAGCCAGGCGAGGACAAAGCCGACGAGCGCAAGCATCAGGCCGAGCAGCCAGCGTTCGCGCGGGGTCCGGTCGAGCCAAAGGGCCTTTAGCCGGGCGCTCATCGCGGCCGCACCGTGATATCCGCCACGCGCCGCCCGGCGCCGGATCGCGGAGCGGTCGCTTCGGCCGCGAAGCCGCTCGTCTCGACCCGCTGGCGCAGCGCCTCGACGGCCGCCGGCGAATCCGCCTGAACCGTCGCCCGAAGCACTCCGTCGGGAGCGAAAGCGAGCGCCGAAAGCTCGATGTTGGGAGTCGCCTTGACGGCGTCGAACAAGACCCCCGCCGTCGCCGTGAATCCGGCGCCGCCGCCGCGAAGCTCGGTCAGGCGCTGGGTGAGCGCCGCCGCGGACACGGACGCCCCCGCCCGGCGCGGCAGAGCCGCCGCCGCGATCCGCCGGGTCTCGGCGTCGGCCGCATCCGCCGCGAAGCTGTAACGGACGATCGCGGCCACCTGAACGAAGAGGCTGGCCAGAAGCAGGGCGGCGGTCAGCACCGCCAGCCGCCGCGCTCTCGCCGGAGCGACCCGCCAGTCCCGGCTCCGGCCGAACGGCCCCTGCCGCAGGTCGAGCGGCGCCTGTTCGAGCGCCGTCGCGAGACCGGCGGTGAACGCCTCCGCGTCCACGGCGACGGCGCTTCGCCCGGCCAGGAGCATCTCGCCCAGCTCCGGCTCCACCGCGAAGGCCTCGGCAGGGCCCCGGTAGAGCCGAAGCGGGCCCGAGTCCCAGCTCACCAGCTCCTGCCCCGGCTCGGCCACGAGCAACGTCTCGGGCACGATCCGCTGCGGGTCGAAGCCGGCCGCCTGCAGGTCCGCGAGCCAGCCGCGCATGGTCTCCATTGGCACCAGGCCGACGCAGCGGAGGGCCCCGTCGCCCGCGGATCGGCCGACCGCGACGTGGAGCTCGCCCATCGGCTGGGCGCTGAGCTCCGCCGCCATCAGCCGCGCCGCGCCCGCCGCCTGCGCCGGGGAAAGTCCGGCCGGCAGCTCCAGCCAGTGGAGGGACACCTCTTCCCCCGGGGTCACCGCCACCGCCGGAGCGGAGCGATGCTCGCCCACTCCGTCGAGACCCTCGCCGCGCGCGGCCACTTCCCCGGCGGCGAGGCGGGCCCAGCCTTCCACACCGCCGCCACGGGCCAGGAAAAGGAGCAAGGCCTCCCTCATTCGCCGCCCCACCGCCGAGCCACCACCTTGGCCGGGGCAAGCCGCGAATCGACCAGCGCCCAGGCCTCCATTTCCGCGTCCTGGAAGGAAACGGAGAGGTCGATGGTGAACCAATAGGTCTTGAGCTGGAGCTGGGACATGGGATCTAGATTCGTCTCTAGCCCGGCGCCCTCCGCGCTTCGCCAGAAATCGTACGTGTTTCGCCAGCCCCCCTGCGGACGGCCGGCGATCAGGCCTCGCGCCCGGTCGGGGCGAACTCTGGCCGGAGCGAACATGGCGAGCAACGGAGCGTCGCGCGGCAGCAGGGTGTTGACGTTGATCGGCGACATGTCGGCGGCCGGAAGGGCGCATATATAGGGCCTCAGCTGGCGGTAGATGTCCGCACTCACCCCGTTGACGGCGCGCAGCTCGCTCGGATCGGCGAGCAAGGTGTTGCCGGTCCGGTAGGCGGGCTCCCCTCCCGTATAGGCGCCGTCTTCGGCCCCTTGGGCACTGGTGTCGGAGTCCGAGTCGATCCAGTCGGCAGTGGCGGCCGCCACCCGACGGGCCGCCGGTTCGGGCAGCCCGATGACGACCATGAGGCCGACGAATTGCTCGATCGCGGCCGGCCGCTGAACCAGGGTCGCCGCGACGTCCCCCTGAACGAGACTGTTGAGGTTGAAGCAATTGCCCCCGTCGCGGATCGTTGCGGTGGCCGACCCCTCGCCCGGCAGCGGGATCCGGCGCGCCGTGCCGTTCCAGTCTCCGGCCAGGGTGGTCACATAGGCGTCCTGGCCCGCGAGGTCGTCGATCCGGAGCGCCAGCAGATCCTCGACCCCCAGCGCATAGGCCCGGGCCTGGTCGAGCGCGGCGCCGTTCATCGCCATCGCCGTCGACAGCCGAAGCCGCTCGAAAGCGCCGGCGGCGATCGCGGCCATGATGACGACGAGCACCAGCACCGCCAGCAAGGCCGCGCCGCGCTCGGAAGGAGGAACCGTCCGCGTCATTGCGTGGTCCCCGTCTGGAAGAGCTGGCGGGTGGTGCCGCTCCCTTCGGAGTCCATGACCAGCTCGACGGCGCGGGGGAGCTCCGTCGGCCGCGTCGGGTCCCAGCGTTCGCGCCACGCGCCTTCGCCGTCGCGATAGCGCAGCCGGATCCGCCGGACCCGGTCCACCACGACCGTGGCGGCGAGCGGAGCGCCGCCGTCGAGCCGTGGATAGATACGCCTCTCGAGCCGCCCGTCGGAGAAGCTGTATTCGACCCGCTGAAGTGAGGCCCGGGGCGTATCGTCCATATTCTCCCAGCCGCGCCGGACGAAGGAGAGCGCGACGCCGCCACGCTCGCCCCGAGCCCCGTGGAAGGCCGGGCGCGCGGTTCCGGTCGAATCCCGGGCGAGCCTCGGCGCCGCCTGCGCCAGGTCGCCGCTCAGCAGAGCCCCGGCCCGCCTGAAGTCGGCCAAGTCGCCAAGCCTCGACTCGGCGGCTTCCTGAGCCCTGACGCTGAACGAGAGCAAGGCGACCCCGGCCGCGGAGAGCAGCCCGAAGATGAAGAGCGAAACGAGCAGCTCGGCGAGCGTGAAGCCGTTTTGCCGCCCCATCGGAGATGGGAAGGGGGGCCCCGCGTAGCGGGGTGGAGGGGTAACGGGCGCAGGCCTCCGCTCATTACCCCTCCACCATGCTGCGCATGGTCCCCCTCCCCCCGCTTCGCGCGGGGAGGCAAGGCGGGATAAGCTCACTTCGGCCCCCGGCGAAACAGGGTCAGGTTCGCCGCCTCGGGACCGCGGTCGCTTCGAACCTCGATCCGGATCTGCTGGATCCGCGGCTCCGGCGAACGGCCGACGACCCGCGCCCAGCGCCAGGTGCGCCCCGCATTCACTGCCTCGCCCCGAGTAGCGCCAAAGGCCGGTGGCCGCGGATCGGTGAGGACCTCGACCGCGAGATTGCGGGCGACCGTCTGCGCGAGCGCCTGCTCCCGAAGCAGGGCCGTGGTGGTGACGGTCGCGCCCTCCAGCCGAAGCAGCGCCATGGCCGCCAGGCTGAAGATCGCCAGCGCCACGAGCATCTCGACCAGCGTGAAGCCGTGTTCGGCGGAACGCCCCAAAGGAGTGATGCCGCCGTCCGGTTGGGAACGCCTATTGGAGGACACGAACCCGTCCCCCATCGGTGACCTCGATTTCGGCGGCCTCGTCCCCGCGCACCAGCCGGAGCCGCGCCGGCTCGGCGAAGCCGGTCGAATCGAACACGATGCGCGATTCTCCCCCGGTCATCGCCGCCTGCGTCCCCTCGCCCCAACTCTGCTCGATGAAAGGCTTCACCCCCATCGCGCGCCATTCCCCGCCTGTGCGCCATTCGAAGCCGTAGCCGCCGTCCTTCAGGACCAGGGCGACCGGACGATTGTCCATCATCGCGCGTTCGCGCGCCGCCTCGGCCCGGGCGGCGAGCCGGAGCGCCTCCCCCCGAAGCGCGCCGCGCGGGTCCGGCATTCCCAGGATGACCGCGGACGAGACCAGCCCGATGATGACGAGGACGACGAGCAGC
>DASVTA010000071.1:0-5863 GCA_036387815.1 Allosphingosinicella sp. | reverse complement strand
GAAGCGCAGGAGCCGGGTCTTTCGCTGGACGTGGCGGGCAATCGCCTGACCCTGCTGGCCGACGGGCCGGAGCGGCTCGAGGCGCTGCTCGGGCTGATCGCCGGCGCGTCCGAAAGCCTTCGCTTCCTCTATTACATGTTCATGGACGATCGATCGGGCACGATCGTCCGCGACGCGCTCATCGCCGCGGCGGGCCGGGGAGTCCGGGTTTCGCTGCTGGTCGACGGTTTCGGCTCCACCGCCAATCGCGAGTTCTTCCGGCCGCTCGAGGCGGCGGGCATCGCCTTTTGCCAGTTCAGCCCGAAATTCGGCCGCCGCTATCTGCTTCGCAACCACCAGAAGCTGGCGCTCGCGGACGGCGAGCGGGTGATCATCGGCGGCTTCAACGTGTCCGACGATTATTTCGGGACCGCGCGGTCGGGCGCCTGGCGGGACATCGGCCTTCGGGTCGAAGGCCATTCGGTCGCCTATTTGACCCGCTATTTCGACAGCCTCTTCCAGTGGACGCAGGCGCCCGATGCCCGGGTCCGGGACGTCCGCCGGCTGCTCCAGCAGAGCAGCGTCACCAAGGGCAAGCTTCACTGGCTGTTCGGCGGACCTTCGCGGCGGCTCAGCCCCTGGGCCCGGGCCGTTCGCCGCGACATGAGGAGCGCCCGGCGGCTGGATCTCGTCGCCGCTTATTTCGCGCCGAGCCTCGGAATGCTCCGCCGCCTCTCCGGAATCTCGCGCCGGGGCGGCGAGGTGCGGATCGTCACCGCGTCCAAATCGGACAACAACGCCACCATCGCGGCGGCGCGCAACACCTATTGGTGGCTGCTTCGGCGCGGGGTGCGGATCTTCGAATATCAGCCGGCCAAGCTCCACACGAAGCTGTTCGTGGTGGACGACGTCGTCCACATCGGCTCCGCCAATTTCGACATGCGCAGCCTGTTCCTCAACCTGGAGATGATGCTCCGGATCGACGACCCCGCCTTCGCCGCGGCGATGCGCCGCTTCGTCGACGGGGAGGTGGCGGATTCGGAGCCGATCACGCTCGAAAGCCACCGCCGCAACCGGACGATGCTCAACCGGCTGCGCTGGGCGATCGGCTATTTCATCGTCGCGGTCGCGGACTACCGGATCGCCAAAAGGCTGAACTTCCGGGATGTGGGCCTGCCTCGGCCTTAGAAGGGGAGCCTTCGACGCAGCTCCGTCATTGCGAGGAGCGAAGCGACGAAGCAATCCAGCGGCCTCCGAGGCTCCACTGGATTGCTTCGCTGCGCTCGCAATGACGGCTCGCGCTTGCGATCAGTCGCGCCAGGCCCAGAAAAGGGTCGCGGGAGGCACGTTGACCCATTCGAAGCCGCGGTCGATGCGGTCGAAATAGGGCGCGATGAAATCGCGGACCTTGGGCGAGAATTGATAGACGAGGAACGCTCCGCCCGGCCTCAGCGCCTCGGCGGTCTCCTCCGCGATCTTCGGTCCGATGCCGGGCGGAAGGGTCGAGAAGGGCAGGCCGGACAGGATGTAGTCGGCATGCTCGAAGCCGAGATTGCCCATGATCTCGCGGACGTCGGCGGCGGAGCCGGTGACGGCGCGAAGCCGGGAATCGCGGATCTTCGAGGTCAGATAGGAGGTGAAATCGGCATTGGTGTCGATGGTGAGCAGGATCGCGTCGGGCGCGAGCTTCTCCAGGATCTTCTCGGTGAACGTGCCGACCCCGGGGCCGTATTCGACGAACAATTTGCAATTCGCCCAGTCCACCGGCGCAAGCATCTTGTCGATCAGCATCTTGGACGAAGGGATGACCGAGCCGACCATCACCGGATGCTTGACGAAGCCCTTGAGGAACATGAGCCACGGCCCGCCCTTGGCGCCGTGACGCGCATAAGCGCGGGATCGTTGAGCCTGTTCGCCGGGAAATGTCATGGATTTTTCTCTATGTCCTGGATCAGCATGGTGCGTTGGCAAATCAACGCACCGATGGCAAGGGCGAGGCGACCCGCGGCCCGTTTTGGGGCGAATCCGGGACGAAATGCTACATTTCCGGGATTTGCCCCCAGTTGACCCCTGCCGCCAGCCTCTCCCGGGAGCGTTTCGCGCTGCTTTTCGCGGTGATGCTGGTCGCCGCCTCCGGAAACACGGCGATGCAGTCGCTGATGCCGGCGATAGGCCGCGAGCTCGGAGTCCCCGACCTCTGGGTCGCGGTCGCGTTCTCGCTTTCGGCGGTGATCTGGGTGGTGACCGCGCCTTACTGGGCGCGCCGGGCCGATCATCGCGGAAGGCGCGCACTGATGAGGCTCGGCCTCTACGGATTCATCGCCTCCTCGCTGATCTGCGGCGGGATCCTGGCCGCGGGCCTTCACGGCCTCGTCCCGGTGACGGCCGTCTTCGTGATCTTCGTCTTCGGGCGGGCCGTCTACGGCGGCTGGGGCTCGGCCTCGCCGCCGGCCGTCCAGGCCTATATCGCCGCCCGAACGGAGGGCGAGCAGCGCACCGCCTACCTCGCCGCCCTGGCCTCCTCCTTCGGCCTGGGCACGATCATCGGCCCCGCCATCGCGCCCCTGTTCATCTTCGAGCCGCTCGGACTGTCGGGGCCGCTCGTCGTCTTCGCCGCGGTCGGCGTGGTGGTGCTCATGCTGGTGGCGCTCCGGCTTCCAGACGACACGCCCGGCTCCGCCGCGCGCGGCGAGGTGATCGACTATCCCTCGATCGGCGGCCTGCTCGTCGGCAACCGCGGGCGCGGGGAGGGGGGGCCGGCCGAGAGTTCCGAGCGCCTGCGGTGGCGCGATCCGCGGGTCCTGCCCTGGCACATCATCGGAGTCGCCGGCGGCCACGGCCATGCGGCCCTGCTCGGAGTGATCGGCTTCCTGGTCATCGACCGGTCCGGAGTGCCGCCTTCCGAATCCCAGCAGTCGATCGCGATCGTGCTGATGGCCGGGGCGGGCGCGACCCTGCTCGCCCAATGGGGCCTCATTCCCTTCCTCGCGCTGTGCCCGCGCCGGCTCGTCTTCTGGGGGCTGGTCGTCGGCGCTTTGGGAACGACCCTCACCGGCCTGGCGGGCACCATGTACGGGATGACCCTGGGCTTCTCGATCGCCTCGGTCGGCTTCGGCCTGTTCCGCCCCGGCTTCACCAGCGGCGCCTCGCTCGCCGTCCGCCCCGACGAGCAGAACGCCGTCGCCGGGATGGTCACCTCGGTCAACGGAGTCGCCTATATCGCCGCGCCGGCGCTCGGAGTCCTCCTCTACGGGTGGTGGATCCCGCTCCCTTTCCTGGTCACCGCGGCGGGCATGGTGGTGCTGGCCCTCTGGGTGTGGGCCAGGGTGAAGGGCTGAGCTCGTTTCACGTGGAACATAACGGGAATATCCTGATACCCGTTCGAAAGGGTGGACGCCGCGGCCGGCCCTTACCGGAAATCGCTCCTTCCGTCCTCGCCGGGAGAGAGCAAGTCCTTGATTTATCTTGTGTTTAGAAAAAGCCCGAAATCGCCGCGAACCGCTGCCGATCGTCGATGATCGCCACTAATCGCCACTAATCGCCGATAATCGCCACAGTCAGAGCGCCGGCTTCCAGTCGAACGCCAGCGGAGCCTCGCGGAGGGCGAAGCGGTCGGGATTGGTGGCGGGGACGGCTTCCATCCGCTCCAGGGCGGCCAGGCTTGCAGGATAAATTCTGCGCCGGCTCGTCATTGCGAGGAGCGAAGCGACGAAGCAATCCACGCGCCTCGGAGGCCGAACTGGATTGCTTCGCTCCGCTCGCAATGACGGCCAATGAAAAACGGGCACAGAAAGGTTTTTCGCCGACAGGCCCCGCGCGAGGCAGCTGGAAATGTATACTGTCCCTGAATTCCCTGAATTCCCTGAAGGACTCGGATTATCGGGAGGTGCTGCCGGAGGCTTAGGGTTGTCCGGAGCGGAGAGGCGGATCGCCGGAGCAACAGCCTCAACGTCACCCTGAACCTGTTTGGCGTCTATACCCTCGGAACATGTAGACGCCCGCCAGTTTCCGTCATTCCGGCGAAGGCCGGAATCCATGAACACGGTCAGTCGATAACCGGATGGGACGGCGTTCATGGATCCCGGCCTCCGCCGGGACGACGGAGCTCGGAGAGACACATGTCGCCAGGGGATAGACGCGAACGGGACAAAGGTGCCTGGGGACAAAGGTGCCTGGCACCAATTTCGAACGAACTTTCTGCATGGATGCCACTGCCGTTTCTCGCAACGGCGGCCGGGATCTCGTGCTGGCGATGTGGGTGTGTGGGCGAGGGTGACTGGCTGACAAGCACCGCCGGCCTCGGTGCACATTTTGCCTCCCCATCGCAAAGCGATGGGGAGGGGGACCACCGAAGGTGGTGGAGGGGTGACCAAGCTCAGTAGGAGGGAAGCTGGGGAAGCAACCTCGGCTTCAGAGCCGGTCACCCCTCCACCATGCTTCGCATGGTCCCCCTTCCCCATGCTGCGCATGGGGAGGCAAAAAGCTATTCCGTGCCCTTCGGCCCCCGCGGCGTAAGCATGCCCGGCGAGATGAAGCCGATGCCGCCCGCGCCGAGGCTGTTCGCGTCGCGCTTCAGGCTTTCCTGGATCTTCTCGTAATCCTTTTCCATCTCGGGCGTGACCGAGGCTCGGGTCTCCTCCATCGCCATTTCGAAGTCGTTGCCGGTGACCTGCACCGCGTCGATCGAGCGGCGCAGGGCGAACAGGCCGGCGCGGCGGACGAGGTCCTCGAGGTCGGCGCCGGTGAAGCGGTCGGTGCGTGCCGCGAAGCCGTCGAGATCGACATCGTCGGCGAGGGGCATCTTCGCGGTGTGGATGGAGAGGATCTTGCGCCGTCCGGCCTCGTTGGGGACGGCCACGTAGATGAGCTCGTCGAACCGGCCCGGCCTCAGGAGCGCCGGATCGATCAGGTTGGGACGGTTGGTGGCGCCGATCACCACCACCGAGCCGAGGTCCTCGAGCCCGTCCATCTCGGCCAGGATGGTGTTGACCACCCGTTCCGTCACCTGCGGCTCGCCCAGGCCCCCGCCGCGCGCCGGCACCAGGCTGTCGAGCTCGTCGATGAAGATCACCGTGGGCGCGACCTGGCGGGCGCGGGCGAAGAGCCGGGCGATCTGCTGCTCGCTCTCGCCATACCATTTGGAGAGGAGATCGGAGGATTTGGTGGCGATGAAATTCGCCTCCGCCTCGCGCGCGCAAGCCTTGGCCAGGAGGGTCTTGCCGGTGCCGGGAGGGCCGTAGAGGAGGAAGCCCTTGGCCGGGCGGATGCCCATGCGCTTGAACGCCTCCGGGCTCTTCAGTGGAAGCTCGACGCCCTCGCGAAGCCGCTCGCGGGCGTCGTCGACTCCGCCGATATCGTCCCAGCGGATCGTCGGCGCCTGGACCATCACCTCGCGCATCGCAGACGGCTGGACCCGTTTCAGGGCCTCCTCGAAATCGCTGCCCTTGACCGAGAGATTGTCGAGCACCTCCTGCGGGATGGTGCCCTCGTCGAGGTTGATCCTGGGCATCATCCGCCGGACCGCCTCGATCGCCGCCTCGCGGGTCAGGGCGGCGAGGTCGGCGCCCACGAAGCCGAAGGTGCGGCGGGCGAGCTCCTTGATGTCGACTCCACCGTCGAGCGGCATTCCGCGGGTGTGGATGGCGAGGATCTCGCGCCGTCCGCCCTCGTCGGGGACTCCGATGACGATCTCGCGGTCGAAACGGCCCGGACGGCGGAGCGCCTCGTCGAGCGCCTCGGGCCGGTTGGTGGCGGCGATGACGACGAGGTTCTGGCGCGGCTCCAGGCCGTCGAGAAGGGTGAGGAGCTGGGCGACGAGCCGCTTCTCGGTTTCGCCCTGGACCTGGCCGCGCTTGGGCGCGATCGAATCGATCTCGTCGATGAA
>DASVTA010000070.1:0-3381 GCA_036387815.1 Allosphingosinicella sp. | reverse complement strand
ATCTCAGCGGCGCCCATTCCGGCTCCGGCCTGACCGTGACCGGGGAGCTCGGCTATCGGCGGATGACGGGCGAGGCGGAAGCGGTCCAGCTCCGCTCCCGGCTCGACCCGCTGTCCGGCGCTTTCGTGGACAGCCGCCAGGAATCCGAACTCGACACCGTCAACTCCTCCCGCACGGGACGCTTCGGAGTGGAATACGATCTCGACAAGAAGAACCGGCTCAGCACCGAGCTGAGCTACCGCGACGGCAAGGGCGACCTGGAGAGGACCGACAGTTTCCTGAGCGCCGATCCCGCCGCCGCCTACGAGCGCGTTTCCGAGATCGACCTGTTCCAGCGCGGCCTCAGCGCACGGGCTTCCTGGCGCCGCACCCTGCCCGGCAAGGAGCATGAGCTCGTCGCCGACTTCGAGGTGGAGCGCGGCCGGCTGAAGCGTGAGGTCGAAGCCGTCACCGACTTCGCCGGCGGGCAGACCGTCTTCGAGCGGATCCGCAATGCCGGCGAGCGCGGCGACTACAGCGTCAAGCTCGACTACAAGCGGCCGCTCGGCAAGGACGGGTCGCTGAACCTCGGCTACCAGGGCAATGCGAGCGAGAGCGAATTCGATTCCTTCGGCGCGAGGGGCCCGGCCCCCGGTTCGCTCCTCCCGGTTCCCGGCCTCACCAACGTCTTCGAATATGGGCAGGTCGTCCACGCCTTGTTCGGCACCTACCGGGTCGATCTCGGCAAGCTCGACGCCCAGCTCGGGCTTCGGCTCGAGCAGGTCGAGACGAGCATCGACCAGATCACCGACGCCGTCAGCTTCGAGCGCGACTATTTCCGAGCCTATCCGACCCTTCACCTCGGCTATGCGCTGTCGAAGACGGACCAGCTCCGGGGAAGCTACAGCCGCCGGATCCAGCGCCCCTCGCCGCAGGACCTCAATCCCTACACCTTCTACATCGACCCCCAGAACCTGCGCCGCGGCAATCCGTTTCTCCTGCCGGAGGTCACCGACAGCTTCGAGGTCGCCTGGCAGCACCGCAAGGCCGGCACCTTCTATTCGCTGACCGGCTTCTACCGCCGCTCGAGCGGCGGAGTTACCGACCTGCTCAGCGATCTCGGCGGCGGCGTCTTCCTGACGACGAGGGCCAATCTCGCGACCGCCGAGCGGCTCGGAGCCGAGCTGGTGGCCAACGGCAAGCTCAGCAAGACGCTGACCTACAACGCTTCGGCCACCTTCCTGTGGAACCGGATCGATCCCCGGGTGAACAATCTCTCCGCCCCCCGCTCCGGAACCACCGGGACGGTCCGGGCCAATCTCAGCTGGCAGCCGACGCCCAAGGACTTCTTCCAGCTGAACGCCTTCTATTCCGGCAAGCAGCTGCTTCCGCAGGGCTATCGAAAGTCCGGCGGAATCCTGAACCTCGGCTACCGCCGCAAGGTCAACGACCGGCTCAGCCTTCTCGCCACCGGTCAGAACGTGCTCGACAGCGCGAAGCAGGTCGCCGTCTTCGAGACGCCCACGCTGCGCGACCGATTCACCCAGCGCGGCACCGGCCAGGTCGTCCTCCTCGGCCTCTCCTACAATCTGGGCGGCCAGACGGGACGCAAGAAGCCGGAACCGGGCTTCGACTTCCAAGGGGGAGCCGAGCCGCCGCCGCAATGAGCCGGGCGGCGCCCGGCCCGGCACTGCCGGACCCGCGCAGGCGCTCGAGGTCCGGCCGCTGGAAACCGCGCAATCGTGACTTTCCGCCTATGGAAAGGCGGGGGCGGCGGTGGCACCATTCCCGTTCCACAGGAAGGAGCAGGCGATGAGCAGGATCACGATGGTGGGTTCAGGATTCTTCACCGGCGCTGCCGCCGCGGCGCTCTGCGTTGCCGCGATCGCGCAGGCGCAGCAGGGCCCCGGCGCCCCGCCGCCGCCTCCGCCGGATCGGTCCACCCCCGTCGAGGCGAACGAGCTTCGCGAGACCTGGAACGATCGGGTGAGCCAGGGTCCCCCCGTTGGTGCGATGCCGGAATTCGACGGGTGGAGCATGGGCGCCGCGATGCCCCTCCCCCGCTCCGAGCATTCGGTGGCGGAATTCAACGGCCGGATATGGGTGCTCGGCGGCTATCCGCCGGGCCGGCTCCCTTCGAACCTCGTCCAAGTCTACGATCCCGCCACGAGCCGCTGGTCGCTCGGGCCACGCCTGCCGCAGCCGATCCACCATACGCATATCGCGGCCGTCGGCGGCAAACTCTACATGATCGGCGGCGAGATCGAGGGGGCGAGCACGGGGAAGCCGGAGGTTTTCGTCGCCGACACCTGGGTCCACGACCCGGCGGTCGGCGGCTGGGCCAAGCGCGCACCGATGCCGACCGCGCGGAGCGGCGGCGGCAAGGCCGTGGTCGACGGCAAGATCTACATCGCCGGCGGCCGCCCGCCCGGCGGTTCGGCCTTCGAGGTCTACGACCCGGCGACCGACAAGTGGGAGAAGCTTCCCGACCTGCCGACCCAGCGCAATCACCTGGCGATGGTCGCCATCGGCGGCAAGATCATCGTCGCCGGCGGGCGCACCGGCCCCGGCGCCATGGCCGAGCGGGTCGACGCCGTCGAGATCTACGATCCCAAGACCCGCCGCTGGACCCGAGGCGCGCCGATCCCGGCGCCGAGGGGCGGGATCACCGGCGCGGTCCATGCAGGCTGCATGTTCGTATTCGGCGGCGAGGGCGAGCGCACCCACGTGCTGGGCCTGACCCCCAACACCTACGGCTACGATCCCCGCTCGGACCGCTGGACCAAGCTCCCGGACCTCCCCATCGCCGTCCACGGCCTGAAAGGAAGCGCGGTGATCGACGGGCGCATCTTCCTGCCGGGCGGCGGGATCACATTGGGCGGCAACAGCGGCACCAACGCCATGCAGGTCTACCGGCCGACCATGCGCTGCGAGTGAGTCGATCCGCCGGGACAGGCCGGCGGATCGGTTTCACCCAAAGCACCAAAGGGCCTCCGAGGGCGCGCGTCCGCCGGCGTCCACTCGCCCGATGATCCGAATGAGCGACTTGGTCGCTCAAGCCGCGTCCGTCGCCCACCTCCCAGACGACCCGACAGCGCCAGCCTCTTTGTCCTCGGGCGCTTCCGATGAAACAACGGCACCAGGAACTTTCCAGCTTGTGTGACATTATAACATGATGTTATGAGATATTGTCTCACGAGTCGCACGGCGACCGACACGTGGGAGAAGCTTCCGGACCTGCCGACCCAGCGCAATCACCTGGCGATGGTCGCGCTGAACGGGTAGATCATCGTCGCGGGCGGCCGCACCGGGCCGGGCGCCATGGCCGAGCGGGTCGACGCCGTCGAGATCTACGATCCCAAGACCCGCCGCTGGACCCGAGGCGCGCCGATCCCGGCGCCG
>DASVTA010000069.1:0-2216 GCA_036387815.1 Allosphingosinicella sp. | reverse complement strand
CAGAGCGGCACACGCCCCGGCGCCTCGCGCTTCAGCTGGTCGAAGAAAGCGCGCATGGCCACCAGCCGCGGTATCGCCATCCGCTTGGCGGCGCCGGTGACGAGCCTTCCCGGAATCTCCTCGTAAACCTGTTCGAGGCGCTTGAAGGCGGAGTCCATGTCCGGCGCCGTGCCGGTAGCAGAGAGGCGCCGGGCAACCCCGGTCGCTCCCAGGAAGTCGAGAGCATCGGCGTCATGAAGGGCGATCGCCTCGGCCCCGGCGCCGGCGTCCTTGTCGAACATGTGCCCGATTATCGCCGACTTCACCGCCGGGAACTTCGCCATCGGGAAGCCCGCCTTGCGAAGCAGCGGCTCCGCCAGCTCGGCCGAGCGGACGGCATGATCGACCCCGTCCCTGGCGAAGGGAGCGATCGCTCCGGAATCGTGGAGGAAGGCCGCGGCGAACAGCACGTCCTCGTCGAGGGTGAGGCCCTCCTCGCGGGCGATCTGCCGGGCGAGAAGGAAGTCGCGTTCCGAGTGGCGCCATCCCCAGGCCGGGTGGAGCAGCTTCTCCCTGGCATGGGCGTAGACCGCCGAGCGCCAGGGGGAGGAAAGGTGGATACCGCCGGCGCTGACCTTGGGATCGATGGGAAGCTGGCCGGGCGCGGGAGCTGCCAGCGTGGCTGAAACGATGAGCCCGAACAGCGTCATCCCGGACTTGATCCGGGATCCATGAACACGGACCATTCCGTGCTTCCGCGATCCGTGTTCATGGATTCCGGCCTTCGCCGGAATGACGGGGGTGGGCTTCAACGCTGCTCCACGGGCACGTAATCCCGTTGCGTCGGGCCGGTGTAGAGCTGGCGCGGGCGGCCGATCTTCTGCTCGGGGTCGGAGATCATCTCGTTCCACTGGGCGACCCATCCCACGGTCCGCGCCAGTGCGAAGAGCGCCGTGAACATCGAGGTCGGGAAGCCGATGGCGGAAAGCACCACGCCCGAATAGAAATCGACGTTCGGGTAGAGCTTCTTCTCGATGAAATAATCGTCGCTGAGCGCGATCTGCTCGAGCTCGCGGGCGACGTCGAAGACCGGATCGGTGACTCCGAGCTCCTTCAGCACCTCCTGCGCCGTCGCCTGCATCACCTTCGCGCGCGGGTCATAATTCTTGTAGACGCGGTGGCCGAAACCCATCAGCCGGAAGGGATCGTCCTTGTCCTTGGCCCGGGCGATGAACTCGGGGATTCGCTCGGGACGGCCGATCTCGTGAAGCATGTTGAGCGCCGCCTCGTTGGCGCCGCCATGGGCGGGTCCCCACAGGCAGGCGATCCCGGCCGCGATGCAGGCGAAGGGGTTGGCGCCGGAGGAGCCGGCCAGCCGGACGGTGGAGGTCGAGGCGTTCTGCTCATGGTCGGCGTGGAGGATGAAGATGCGCCGCATCGCGCGCTCGACGATCGGGTTGACCTCATAGGGCTCGGCCGGGACCCCGAAGGTCATCCTCAGGAAGTTGCCGGTGTAGGTCAGGCTGTTCTGCGGATACATGAACGGCTGGCCGAGCGTATATTTGTAGGCCATCGCGGCGATCGTCGGCATCTTGGCGATGAGGCGGTGGCTCGCGATCATCCGCTGCTTGGGATCGGTGATGTCGGTCGAATCGTGATAGAAGGCCGAAAGGGCGCCGACGACTCCGCACATCACGGCCATCGGGTGGGCGTCGCGCCTGAAGCCGCGGTAGAAGGTCGAAAGCTGCTCGTGCAGCATGGTGTGGCGCGAGATGGTGTAGGTGAAATTCTCGAGCTCGGACTTCTGCGGAAGCTCGCCGTTGAGGAGCAGGTAGCACACCTCCATGAAGGTCGAATGTTCGGCGAGCTGGTCGATCGGATAGCCGCGGTGGAGCAATATGCCCTTGTCGCCGTCGATATAGGTGATCGCGCTCTCGCACGCCGCCGTCGAGGTGAAGCCGGGATCGTAGGTGAAGGCGCCCGTCTGGCCGTAAAGCTTGCGGATATCGATGACGTCGGGGCCGACCGAGCCCTGGCGCACGGGGAAGCCGTGATTGGCTTCGCCGAGGGTGAGAGTGGCCTGTCCGTCCGCCATGTTATTCTGCTCCGTCCATCCGGTCCGCGATGCGGGCGAGGCTCTCCTCGCGCCCCAGCAGGACCAGAACATCGAATATGCCGGGCGAGGTCGCCCGTCCGGTGAGCGCGGCGCGAAGCGGCTGCGCCACCTGGCCGAGCTT
>DASVTA010000068.1:0-4223 GCA_036387815.1 Allosphingosinicella sp. | reverse complement strand
GCAGGTGTTTCCCCGCGCCTATATGACGCGGCCGAGGGGGCCGCAATCAAAGGGAGTGGTAAAATGAATAGCATTACTTCGGAAATGGACCTGAACATGGAAGCCCTCGACGTCCTCGAGGCTCCCGAGCTCGATACCGAGTACTGGATCGGCTTCGGCGTCGGTCTCGCGACCGGTGTTGCCGTCGGCATCATCATCGCGACCTAAATCGCTTCTGGGATTCCGGCCTTCCGGCCGGGATCCCTTTTAATTCAGAGTCGTAGCGGTCGCGGAGATCCTGCCGTCAAGGCAGGGGTGTCCGTGCCTGCGCGAGCGGCCGGGGAAGCCGTGACAAGGGGAGAGGTAAAATGAATAACATTGCTTCGACTGTCGATCTGAACATGGAAGCCCTCGATGTCGTCGAGGCTCCCTTGGACGGATACGAGGTGCTCCTTTACGGCGTAGCGTTCGGGGTCGGCCTTACCGTCGTCCTGGTCGCGACCTAGTCGCGTCGAATACCGGCGCACTCTGCCGGAAATTCCACAAAATTCAGAGTCGTAAGGGTGCCGCAGTCCCGCTTGCATTGGGGGGGTGTGCGTACTCGCACGAGCGGCCGGGGAGGCCGCAAATCAAGGAGAGAAGAAAATGAATAGCATTGATCTGAACATGGACGTTCTTGACGTTATCGAGGCTGCCGAAATGGATGGCGTCGAGGTGGCCTTCTACGGCACCCTCGCGTTCATCGCCGGCGTCGGCTTCGGCATCCTTGTCGCCACCTGAACCTTTCGTGCATCTTCAAAGCACGACTATTAGGAGAAATAAAATGAACTCTTTCGACCATAACCTGGATCTCAGCCTCGAATCCTTCGAGAACATCGAGGCTGCTGTTGATGATCGCGAAGCCGGCTTCCTTATCGGCCTTGCGTTCGGTGTCGGCATCGTCGTCGGCGCGGTTCTCGCCACGTAACTTACGGCAACGAAGGTTCCACGTCTTGCGTGGGGCCGAGTTGGAAACCTTTATCATGGAGAAGACGAATGTTGGATCTTGAACTGGAAGCTCTCGATACGATGGATCAGCCGTCCCAGGAATTCTGGGAAGGCTTCATCGCCGGCGTGGGCCTCGTCGGCGCCGGCGTCGCCATCGCCGTCGCGGTGGCCACGTAAGACTGACCTGATCCTAGTTTTACTAGCGAATTAGGTTACCCGACCGGTTGGAATGGTCGCTCGGTGCTGTTTGGAAGCGGTATCGATGGGATCATTCCAGCCGGTCGATTTTTTGTGCGTTGCTATTGTTCCTCCTCCTCGGCGACCGCGTTCGTCATTCGATCGACTTGACCTGAGGCCGCACCCCGGCTCCCGCTTCGGAAGCGGCCGACCTTTGCGGGGACGCGGGTCCCGGCCTGCCGGGCGGCGCACGATCCGATCGTGGACCGGCGCCGCGGATAGAACGTTCAGCGCCATTGTCGACGCCTTCGGCGGCAGTATGAAGCGAGAATGCCCATGAACATCGCAGCCGGATCCCCGATCGCCATCGTCATCCTGGCCGTGCTGGCCGCGGCCCTCATCTGGTTCGTGAAGGTCGATTGCGCGGATTACGCCGCCTTCAAGAAGCTCGAGCGCGCCGGCGAGCGCCACGCGCGGTTCCGCGCCTGGGTGATCCGGTCCCTGCTCCTGTTCACCCTCACGTCCGTCGCCGCGCTCGCACTGGTCGGCCGGCTCGAGTCGCTGTGGATCCTTCCGCCCGAATTCGCCGGCGCGCTGCCGGAGAAGCTGTTCCCGAAAGACGGCGGATCTGAGAATAACGCCCTTCTGGCCGGAATGGGGGCCGCGATGGCCTTGGGCGCGCTCATCGCCGTGCTCATCCCCAAGCTCTTCGGAAGCAAGCGCGCGACCATAGTCGACATCGACGTCCTGATGCCGCGCGACAAAGCGGAGCAATGGCTTGCGGTGGGGCTGTCCTTCGCGGCCGGGATCGGCGAGGAGATCTATTTCCGGCTCATGCTTCCGCTGATCCTGGTGCTGGCCGGGCTGGAGCCGATGGCGGCCTTCGCGATCTCGGCCGCCGTCTTCGGCCTGGTCCACCTTTACCAGGGATGGAAAGGCGTGCTCGCGACGGCCGTCCTCGGCGCCTTCCTGTCCGTCCTCTACGTCCGGACGGGCGCGCTCTGGCTGGTCGTTGCCGTCCACATCCTGATCGACCTGAACGGCCTGCTGCTCCAGCCTTTCCTCCGGCGCCTGTTCGGCGGCGGCCGAGCCGCGGATCAGCCGCAGACCTGATCCGGCAGGCTCCGGCGTCGAGCGCCGCCGAGGATCCGGGGAATTCCGCGCGTCATCCCGGCGAAAGCCGGATCCATGAACACGATCATCGTCGCAGGAAGCTGCGCTGGATCGCCTCTTTTTCGAAGGACGATGTTCATGGATCCCGCTTTCGTCGGAATTCCCCGAAAATCTTCCAAAGCTTGTCGAGGTACGGACCCTAGCGGCCCTGCTGCCTCGGGGCGCCGTTGGCGAGGCGGTCCGGCGCCGGCTTCGGCGCCGCCCATCCTCCGCCCAGGGCCCGGATCAGGCCGACCGTCGCGACATAGCGCGAGATGTTGACCTGAACGGCGGCCCGGCGATGCTCCAGGACGGTTCGAAGCCCGTCGACATAGTCGAGCTGGCTGATCAGCCCGTTGGAATAGCGCGCCTGAAGCATCGCCGCGAGGTTGCGGTCGTCGTCGGCGATCGACCGGAGGGTTTGCGCGCGGTCGCCGAGGATCCGGACCGCGCTCAGCTGGCTGTCGACGTCCCGCAGCGCCGTCAGCAATTGAGTGCCGTATTGCGCCGAGGCGAGCGAGAGATCGGCGCGGGCGGAGCGCACCCGGGCCTTGTGGCGGCCGCCGTCGAGCCCGGGGATCGAGAACAGGAAGCCGAGGCCCATATTCTGGGTGGCCGAGCTGAGCAGGCTTCCAAGCGAAGGCGATGCGAAGCCCTGGGCGCCGGTGAGGCTCAGGCTCGGCAGCCATGACACCTTCGCCGCGCCGATTCGGGCCTGTGCGGCCTCGACGCTTCGAAGACCGGCCGAAATGTCCGGCCGCCGGGCGATGACGGCGCTCGGGATGTCGGCCGGGACGATCGGCGGAGTGCCGAGCCTTCCGGGGACGGCGAGGTCCGAAGGCGCTTCGCCGATCAGGAGCGCGAGGTTGCTGGCCAGTTCGGCGCGCCGGCGGTTCAGCTCCTCGACGTCCGAATCCAGCGTTGCGACCTCCGCCCGCGCGCGGTTTACCGCGAGCCGGGTGGCGAGGCCGTTGCCCTCGCGCTTCTCGATGATCCTCAGGGTCGAGCGCTGGTCGTCCGCGGCCTTGGCGACGATCGAGCGCTCCTCGTCGAGCGCGCAGATCTCGAAATAGGTCTGGACCGTGTCGGCCTCGACCAGCAGCCGGGCGTGGCGAAGCAGGTCCGCGCTCGCCGCGGCGTCGAGTCGGGCGGCGCGCTTCGCCTTGGAAAGCCGCCCGAGCAGGTCGATCTCGTAGCTGAAGCTGGCCGCCGAGTTGATCAGCCGGCCGCTCTGCCCGGCCTCGTTGATCAGGCCGCCGCCCCGTTGCGACGCCGCGCCGTTGCCGCCGAGCTGGGGCATCCGGGCGGCCGCGGCGCCGCGCAGCAAGGCGCGCGACTTCTCCAGCCGGGCCGCCGCTTCCTGGACGCTGGAATTGCTCTTGCGCGCTTTCTCGACGAAGGCGTCGAGCACCGGATCTGCGAAGATTTGCCACCAGGCTTCGTCGGCCGGGCTGGCCGCCTCGACGGTGGCGGCGGGGTAGCGCTCGACGGCGTTGAATCGCTCAGGGATCGCGGGCCTTGGAAGCTCGGCCGCGGGCTTGGCGGCCTGGGCGCCCGCCGTTCCGGCCGCGAGCAGGAACAGGCAGATCGCCGAATTTCTCGAAAGTGAGCGCTCAGCCATGTTTCGACCTGTCTTCTTCACCGGGGGGACGCAGGCCGAAATGAGTGTCGACACGACCCGAGCTGATTGGCTTCCTCTGGCATGGGCGCCTGCCGGGCGCTTCATCCGCCGGCCTCCCCTGCGCCGGATACGTCTTTCGGAAACATCCAGCCGCCGACTTCAGATCGGGCGTTCCCCAAACCGGGGCCGGCGGCTGGATGCGCTACGGCCTATTCGATGTTGTAGGTCGGATAGGTCGGGTAGGTGCCGCCGCCGCAACGGGTGTTACCGCCGCAACGGGTGGAACCGCCGCAACGGGTCGAAGTCG
>DASVTA010000067.1:0-4856 GCA_036387815.1 Allosphingosinicella sp. | reverse complement strand
CAAGGGGCCGATCCTGCTCGAGCTCAAGACCTACCGCTATCGCGGCCATTCCATGTCCGATCCGGCCAAATACCGCTCGCGCGAGGAAGTGCAGGCGGTGCGCGAGAAATCGGATCCGATCGAGGCGGTGAAGCGCGAGCTGGCGGCGGCCGGTGTCGGCGAGGACGAGCTCAAGAAGATCGACGGCGACATCAAGCGGATCGTCACGCAAGCCGCCGATTTCGCCGAGCAGTCGCCGGAGCCCGATCCTTCCGAGCTCTACACCGATATCCTGGTCGAGACTTATTGATGCCGGTCTGTCCCGTCATTGCGAGCGAAGCGAAGCAATCCAGCGCTGCGCCCGCCGGTGACGCCGGACTGGATTGCTTCGTCGCTGCGCTCCTCGCAATGACGGCCAACACGAACGCGATGGTTTGCTGATGCCGATCGAACTGAAGATGCCCGCCCTTTCCCCGACGATGGAGGAGGGGACCCTCGCCAAATGGCTGGTCAAGGAAGGCGACACGGTGGCCGCGGGCGACCTGATCGCGGAGATCGAGACCGACAAGGCGACGATGGAGTTCGAGGCGGTCGACGAAGGCACGATCGCAAGCATCCTCGTCCCCGAGGGTACGGACGAAGTGAAGGTAGGCACCGTCATCGCCATCCTCACCGCCGACGGCGAGGAAGCGGGCGCGGGCTCGGCTCACGAGGTCGCCGCGCCCGAGGAGAACGGCCAGGCCATCGCCGCCTCGCCCGCCGAGGAGGCCCAGGCCCAGCAGGCCACCGTCAACGCCCGGCCCAAGGAGGGCCAGGAGCCCGCCAGCCTCCAGGTCGAGCCGGAGGTGCCCGAGGGCACCGAAACGGTCCGCACCACCGTCCGCGAGGCGCTTCGGGACGCCATGGCCGAGGAGATGCGCTCGGACGAACGGGTGTTCGTGATGGGCGAGGAGGTCGCCGAATATCAGGGCGCCTACAAGGTGACCCAGGGCCTTCTCGACGAATTCGGGCCGAAGCGGGTGATCGACACGCCGATCACCGAATATGGCTTTGCCGGAGTCGGCACCGGCGCGGCGATGGGCGGCCTTCGCCCGATCATCGAGTTCATGACCTTCAACTTCGCGATGCAGGCCATCGACCACATCATCAATTCGGCGGCCAAGACCAACTACATGTCGGGCGGCCAGATGCGCTGCCCGATCGTCTTCCGGGGCCCCAACGGCGCCGCTTCCCGGGTCGGCGCCCAGCACAGCCAGAATTACGGCCCCTGGTACGCCAGCGTTCCCGGCCTCGTCGTCATCGCGCCTTATTCGGCCGCCGACGCTAAAGGCCTGCTCAAGGCCGCCATCCGCTCCGAGGATCCGGTCGTCTTCCTCGAGAACGAATTGCTCTACGGCCAGAGCTTCGAGGTTCCCAGGCTCGACGATTACGTCCTTCCGATCGGCAAGGCGCGAGTCGCCCGCGAGGGGCGGGACGTCACCCTCGTCAGCTATTCGATCGGGGTCGGAGTCGCGCTGGACGCGGCGGCTCAGCTCGCCGAGCAGGGGATCGAGGCCGAGGTGATCGACCTTCGAACGCTCCGCCCCCTGGACAAGGCCACCGTCCTCGCCTCCCTCGCCAAGACCAACCGGATGGTCTGCGTGGAGGAAGGCTGGCCGGTCTGCTCCATCTCGGCCGAGATCATGGCGCTGGCGATGGAAGAAGGCTTCGACGATCTCGACGCTCCGGTCCTGCGGGTCACCGACGAGGACGTGCCGCTTCCCTACGCCGCCAATCTAGAGAAGATGGCGCTGATCCGGGTCGACAGCGTCGTCGAGGCGGCGAAGAAGGTCTGCTACCGCTAGCTCCGTCATCCCGGCGAAAGCCGGGACCTCGGGGAGACCCACCGTGACCTTTCGACCTGAGGTCCCGGCTTTCGCCGGGATGACGTAGATGGACCTAGACCCCGACCGCACTCTCGCCCTCTCCTACGTCCCGGCCAAGCGCCGTGCCGCCGTCGGCGCCCTGTGGCGGCTCGACGCAGCACTCGGCGCGGCTCTGGCCGGCGGGCGCGAGCCCCTCATCTCCCAAATCAAGCTCGCCTGGTGGCGCGAGGCGCTGGAAAGGCTCGACCGCGAGGGCGCGCCCGCCGAGCCGCTGCTTCAGGAGCTTGCCGACCATGTCCTTCCCGCGGGCATAAGCGGGGCCGAGCTCGCTCGGATGGAGGAGGGGTGGTCGGTCCTCTCCAGCCCCGAAGCGCTGAGCGCGGACGAGCTCGCAAGCTACGCACGGGCGCGGGGCGGGCTGCTCTTCCGATATTCGGCCCGGCTGCTCGGCGGCGGCGCCGACGGCCTGGAGCCGGCGGGGGAGGCCTGGGCGCTGGTCGATCTCGCCCGCCACTGCGCGACGAAGGAGGATTCCGACGTCGCCCTGGAAGCCGCCCGGGCGCGGATCCTGCCGGGCCGCTGGCCGTCCCGCCTCAGGCCGCTGGGAATGCTCGCAATGCTCGCCGCCCGCGATCGCGAGCCCGACCGTCCGCCCTGGGAGGAGCGGGGAGCGCCCGCCCGCATGTGGCGCATGCTGAGGCATAGAATTTCCGGATACTGACCGCTTTCCGCAGAATCCTGTCGACTTCCATGGCGTTTTGCGGTGACTTGCCGCCTCCACTCGCAGGAGGGACAAGCCATGGTCCGTTATGTCGCTGGAGGCGCTTCGGCGCTGCTTCTGATCGCCGCCGGCTTCTTCGTCTGGAGAAGCGGCGCCGAGGCCGAGAGCCCGATCCCGCCGCCGCCCGCGGCGCGCGCCGCGCAGGATATGAAATCGGCCTCCGGATCCGCTCCGCCGCCGGCGGCCTCGCAAGCGAGCCGGGAGGCGAAACGCTTCGCCCGCGCCGACCGCGACCGGGACGGCCGAATCACGCTCGGCGAGCAGCTCGCGCCCCGCCGCAAGGCCTTCGCCAAAGCGGATCGCGACGGCAACGGCAGCCTCAGCTTCGAGGAATGGACGGCCCAGTCCGCCGCGCGTTTCGCCAAGGCCGACAAGGACAGATCGGGATGGCTCGATGCGGCGGAGTATGAGGCGTCGAAGCCGAAGCCGAAGGCGAAGCCCAGGTGCAAGTGCTGAGGGAGGGAAATCCTCCCCATCGCCAGATGGGGAGGGGGACCACACGAAGTGTGGTGGAGGGGTAGATGGCGGCGCTTCTGCCTCCCCGCCGCGAAGCGGTGGGGAGGGGGACCATGCGCAGCATGGTGGAGGGGTAGATGGCTCGGACCACGAACTGGAGCGACAGAAACGCGGCCGTCCTCCGCGCTCGAGCGCTCAGACGAGAACCGACTCCGCCGGAATTCCGGTTGTGGCTCCTGCTCCGACACAGGCCCGACGGACTGAAGTTCCGAAAGCAGCATCCGCTGGGGCCGTACACCCTCGACTTCTATTGCCCGGCAGTGAAGCTGGTCATCGAAATTGACGGCGACAGCCACGGCATGGGAGACAATCCGGCCCGGGACCGGCGTCGCGACGCATGGCTGCGCGAGCAGGGACTGCGTGTCCTTCGCTTCGACGCGTCAGACGTGATGCGCGATGTCGGGTCGGTGGTTACGGCGATCCTCCTCGCCGCCAGGCGCTAGCTACCCCTCCACCAGGCTTCGCCTGGTCCCCCTCCCCATCACTTCGCGATGGGGAGGCAAGTTGGCGATCCACCGCTCCAGGGCTTCCTTGGCGCGGTCGGTATAAGCCCGCTTGCGGTCCGCTTTCCTCGCCTTGCCGTCCACCGGCGGGAACAGGCCGAAATTGACGTTCATCGGCTGGTAGGTGGCCGCATCCGCGCCGCCGGTGATGTGGCCGAGCAGGGCGCCGAGCGCCGTCTCCGGCGGCGGCGGCGCGAGCGTCGCTCCCGCGATCTGCGCCGCGCCGAAACGGCCGGCGAGCAGGCCGATGGCGGCGGATTCCACATAACCCTCGCAGCCGGTGATCTGGCCGGCGAAGCGTATGTGCGGCGCCCGCTTCAGGCGGAGCGTCGAATCGAGCAGCTGGGGGGAATTGATGAAGGTGTTGCGGTGGAGTCCGCCGAGCCGCGCGAACTCCGCGCGCTCGAGGCCGGGAATGGTGCGGAACAGCCGGACCTGCTCGGCATGCTTCAGCTTGGTCTGGAATCCGACCATGTTCCACAAGGTGCCGAGCGCATTGTCCTGGCGGAGCTGGACGACCGCGTGCGGCCAGCGACCCGTCTTCGGATCGTCGAGGCCGACCGGCTTCATCGGGCCGAAGCGCAAGGTGTCGACCCCGCGTGCCGCCATCACCTCGATCGGCATGCAACCCTCGAAATAGGGCGTGTTCGTCTCCCATTCCTTGAACTCGGTCTTCTCGCCGTCGAGAAGCCCCTGGTGGAAGGCGAGATACTGCTCCTTGGTCATCGGGCAGTTGATGTAATCCTTGCCGCCTTTGTCCCACCGCGCCGCCATCCAGCAGATGTCCATGTCGATGCTGTCGCGATGGACGATGGGGGCGATGGCGTCGAAGAAGGCGAGCGCGTCCGCCCCGGTCGCCGCGCCGATCGATTCCGCCAGCTTCACGGCCGTGAGCGGCCCGGTGGCGACGATGGTGAGGCCGGAGGCGGGGAGGGCGTCTATGCGTTCGCGAACGACCTCGATGTTGGGATGCGAGGCGATGCGTTCGGTCACGCCCGCGGCGAAGCCTTCGCGGTCGACGGCGAGGGCGGATCCGGCCGGTACCTTGTGGGCGTCGGCCGCCGCCATGATCAGCGAACCGAGCCTTCGCATCTCGGCATGGATCAGGCCGACGGCATTGTTCTCGGCATCGTCGGAGCGGAAGCTGTTCGAGCAGACCAGCTCCGCGAGGCTGTCGGTGTGGTGGGCAGGGGTCGTCTCGCCCGAGCCGCG
>DASVTA010000066.1:0-3503 GCA_036387815.1 Allosphingosinicella sp. | reverse complement strand
GCCGGCGATGGTGCCGAGCAGGATCGCGCCATAAGTGCCGGCCTCCACCAGTCCGGTGCCGCCGAGCACCTCGTCCTTGTGGAGATGCTGGGGCAGGATCGCGTATTTGATCGGGCCGAAGAAGCTGGTGTGGACGCCCATCGCGAACAGGCCGGCGAGCAGGAGCGGGATGCTGTGGAGGAGGAGGCCGATCGCTCCTCCGACCATGATGAGGATCTCGGCGGTCTTGACGATCCGGATGATCCGAGCCTTGTCGCCCCCGTCGGCAAGCTGGCCCGCAAGCGCCGAGAAAAGGAAGAAGGGCAGGATGAACAGCGCCCCGGCGACGGCGTTGAACGTCGCCTCCTTGGTCGGGTCCGAATAGATGGCGTAGGTGACCAGGATCACCATCGCGGACTTGTAGAGATTGTCGTTGAACGCCCCCAGGAACTGGGTGACGAACAGCGGCAGGAAGCGCCGCTTCGACAGCAGGTGGATGGAATCCTGCACTTCGCTCAGGCGCGGGCGGCGGGTGGGCGTCGGAACATGTGGCGGCGGTCATAGCCGCTGTGGCGCTCGGGTCAAACCATTGTGGGAGCGAAGGACCCCGCTCCGCCATTCCGGCGAAGGCGGGAATCCATGAACACCGACGTGCGAGCAAATCCGCACAAATCCGTGTTCATGGATCCCGGCCCTCGCCGGGATGACGGTGTGCGTTCACAGCCGCCTCCCGACCCGCTAAGGGATGCAGCCGAGCCGATGCTGACCTTGCCCAACATCCTCACGCTGTCGCGCATCTTCGCGGTGCCGCTGCTCGTGTTCCTGCTGTGGAAGCCGGGCTGGTACGATTATGCGATCACCTTCGGCCTCTACTGCATGGTCGGGATCACCGATTATTTCGACGGCTATCTCGCCCGCGCCCAGGGGACGGTGTCGAGGCTCGGAATCTTCCTCGATCCCATCGCCGACAAGATCATGGTGGTCGGGGTGATCGTCATGCTGGTGTCGAGCCGGCAGCCGCATTTCGAGCCGGTCATCCACGGCTTCCACATCGTGCCGGCGTTGATCATCCTCCTGCGCGAGATCACCGTCTCGGGCCTGCGCGAGTTCCTCGCCGGGATCCAGGTCTCCCTTCCGGTCAGCCGCCTCGCCAAGTGGAAGACGACCTTCCAGCTCGTCTCGCTGGGCGCTCTGATCCTGGGCGGAGCCGTTCCGCAATGGCCCTGGATCCACTGGGTCGGGCTCGGCAGCCTGTGGGCGGCGGCGACCCTGACGCTGGTGACCGGGTGGGATTATCTGAGGGTCGGCCTCAAGCACATGGATTAGCTTGCCTCCCCATGCGGAACGCATGGGGAGGGGGACCACCCGAAGGGTGGTGGAGGGGTAACTTGACGTGGCTTCCGCCGGTTACCCCTCCACCAGGCTTCGCCCGGTCCCCCTCCCCATCTTCGATGGGGAGGCAAATCAGAAGGGCTTCACCCTTTCGAACTTGACGTTCCGAAGCTCGGGGACCGCCTTCAGCTGCGGCTCGACCTTGGCGAGATCGCCCACCACCACGATCGTCATGCGCTCGAGCGGCAGGGTCTGGCGGGCGATGGACTGCATGGCGGCGGCGTCCACCGCGAGCACTCCGGGGATGTAGCTTTCCAGCCAGTTGGCCGGAAGCCCGTGGAAGTCGCGGGTGGCGACGGAGCCGATGAGCCCCGGCGGGCTCGCATTCTGGAGGACGAAGATGCCGGCCATGTAGGTGCGCATCCCCGCCGCCTCGGCCTCCGTCGGCGGCTCCGTCTGGAGCCGCCGGATCTCGCCGATCACCTCCTGGAGCGCTGCGCCGGTCACGGCCGTCGTGACGTCGGCGTTGAACCCCCACATCGCTTCGCCCGGGTTGAAGGTCACTCCGGAGCCGGGCGAGTAGGTATAGCCCCTCTTCTCGCGGATGTTGGTCGTGATCCGCGAATTGAAGGCGCCGCCGAGAAGGGCGTTGGTGACCCTGAAGCGAAGGTCGCTCGGATCCCCGGCGACGGGCGCCGGGAAAGCGATGCGCACGGTCGACTGCGCGGCGTCCGGACGGTCGACCAGGATCAGCCGGGGGCCGGGCTGAGGCTGGGCCGGCAGGCGGAGGCGTTCGGGGCCTCCCGCCCAGTCGCCGAAGGCGAGGTTGATCGCTTCCTTGACGGCGGCCGAATCGAAGCGGCCGGCGATGTAGAGGCGCGCCCGGCGGGCGCCGAAATTCTCCTGGTGGAAGGTCCGGACGTCGGCGAGCGAATAGCCCTTGAGCTTCGCCTCGGTGGGGAAGGGGCTGCCATAGGGATGGCGGGGCCCGTAATAAGCCGCGGCCAGCGCCGCGTCGGCGGCGGACTGGGGCTGCGACTTGCCGACGGCGAGGTTGCGGAGCAGCGAGTCCCGCACCCGGGCGAATTCGGACTCCGGGAAATCGGGCCGCCGGGCCACGTCGCCGATCAGCCGCACCGCTTTGTCGGTATGTTCCGAAAGCACGCTGATCCCAAGCAGGGTCTCGTGCGGGCCCGCTCCGACTCCGAGACCGCCGCCCATTCCGGCCGCGGCTTCGGCGATGTCGGAGCCGCTCCGGCCGGCGGCGCCTTCGCGAAGCATCTGCGCGGTGAGCGTGCTCAGCCAGCGGTCCTCGCCCTCGTTGAGCGCGCCGGCATAGACCCGAAGGCTCACCGTCGCCTTCGGGATCTGGCCGTAGGGGATGAGAGTCACCTGCATCCCGTTGGCGAGCGTGTAGGTTTCGGACGCTGGGACGGTGAACGGCTTGGGCGTGCCCGCGGCCGGCATCGTCTTCGGGAAGCCCTGGGCGGGCGCGGCCGCGGGCGCGAGGAGGAGGCCGGCGGCGGCGAGCGGAGCGAGGAGGCGGCGGATCATTTCGAAGCTCCCTTGGCCGGCTGGGGCGCCGGCTTGATGACCAGGATCGAGCGGTTGGTCGGCCGCAGATATTCGCGGGCGGTGGCCTGGATGAGCTCGGGCGTGACCCGGTCGAAGCCGGCCTCGAGCCGGTTCACCCAGCGCGGATCGTTCTCCCACATCGCTCCCACGGCCAGCAGGTCGATGAGGCCGAAGCGGGTCGCCGGATCGGCGAGGTTGTAGAGGTTGGAGCGGATCTTGGTCCGGGCCCTCGCCAGCTCCTCGGCGCTCACCGGATTGTTGCGCACGTTCTCGATCACCGCGTCGACGGCGGCGGTGATCTCCTCGTGCGACTTGGCCGGGTCGTGGATCAGGCCGATCGTCCAGAGCATCGGCCCGTTGTAATTGTACATGTTCCCGAGGCCGATGTTGATCCCGCCCTGGATCCCGCCGGCGAAGCCGCGCTTCCTGGCCAGCTCCTCGAACAATCGGCTGTCCTGCCCCTGCACCAATATCTGGTCGAGCAGGCCCATCGCATACCATTCGGGCGTGTTGCGCTCGGGGACGTGCCAGGCCGCGGAATAAGCGGGGCGGGGCGCCAGCTTGTCCTGCTTCACCTTGAACTTGCCGGCGACCTGGCGCGGCTCGGAGATGTCGGG
>DASVTA010000065.1:0-1894 GCA_036387815.1 Allosphingosinicella sp. | reverse complement strand
CAGCTCCTCCTTGAGCTCGCGGCTGACCACCTCGGCATGGCCGCGCAGCGTCGTCTCCTGATGCTCGATGTCGTCATAGGGATATTTGGCGGCAATGGCGCGGACGGCGCTCTCGATCTGGACGAAGACGAACTTGGTGTAGTCGTCGACGTCGAACAGCGCCTGGGCGGTGTCGGTCACTCGCCACACGACGTTGGTGGCGATCTCGATCGGATTGCCGCGAAGGTCGTTCACCTTGAGCCGCTCCGAGGTGACGTTGTGGACCCGGGTCGAGATCTTCGTCCGGGTCAGCCACGGCCACCGCCAGCGCAGTCCGGCCTTACGGTCGCTACCCCTGTAGTCGCCGAACAGAAGCAGCGCCGCGGCCTGGTTGGGCTGGAGCAGATAGAAGCCCGAAGCGGCGACGAGGCAGCCGATGATCCCGGCGGCGAGCACCGGAAAGCCGACCGCTTCGGCTCCGGCGGCGGCGAGCGCCAGCCCTGCCAGAGCGACCAGGAAGGCGACGATCAGGACGAGAAGCATGGCATAGCCGCTGTAGGTCCTGGCCGGCCGCTCCCGCGACAGGCTGAGCGCGTTGAGATTGGAAACGCCATGGGTGGTGGTCATCATTCCCTCCTGTAATGATGATATCATAATAATATGATGAGAGAGGGTCAAGCGTCATTGCGAGCGGAGCTCCTCGCAAAGTCGGGGCCGAAGGCGCGCTCCGTCATCCCGGCGAAAGCCGGGACCTCGGGGAAGCAGGGCTCGGAAGCCTCTCGTCCGCGAAGCCCCGGCTTTCGCCGGGGTGACGGCGAGTCGCCTTGCCCCCCTCGCCCCCCGCGGATAGGGCACGGCCTCCCGTGCGTTGCCCCTCCCGAACGGAGCCGAGAATGACCCAAATCCCCTGGAAGCTCGTCGTCCATGGCGGCTCCGGAATCATCGAACGGGCACGGTCGACCCCGGAGCAGGACCTGCAGATCCGCAGCGCCCTCGAACGGGCGCTCGACGCAGGCGGGACGATCCTGGCCGAGGGCGGAGCCGCGGTCGACGCGGTGGAGCGCGCCGCCCGCGTCCTCGAGGACGATCCCCATTTCAACGCCGGCCGCGGCGCCGTCTTCACCTACCAGGGGACGAACGAGCTCGACGCGGCGCTGATGGACGGCCGCACCCGCAATGCGGGCGCCGTCACCGGAGTCACGGGGACGAAGAACCCGATCAGCCTCGCCCGGGCGGTCATGGAGCACAGCCCCCATGTCTTCCTGAGCCGCGAGGGGGCCGATCAATTCTCCCGCGAGCAGGGGCTGGAGCAGGTCGGGCCGGAATGGTTCGCGACCGAGGAGCGGCGGCGCCAGCTCGAGGCGATGCGTGCCGAAGGCGGCCATTATTTCGACGAGGAGCTGAAATACGGCACCGTCGGCGCCGTCGCGGTCGACGTCCATGGCCACGTCGCCGCGGCCACCTCCACGGGCGGCCTCACCGGCAAGCGCTGGGGCCGGATCGGCGACACGCCGCTGATCGGATCGGGAACCTATGCGGACGACCGGGCCGGCGCGGTTTCCGCCACCGGAGCGGGCGAATATTTCATCCGCGCCGCCGTCGCCCACGAAATCTGCGCCCGGATCAGGATGCTCGGCGAGAGCGCCGCCGAGGCCGCGGACAAGGTGATCGCCGACGTCGGGTCGCTGGGCGGAAGCGGCGGAGTGATCCTCGTGACGCCGCAGGGGGACGGCACCTGGGCCTTCAACACGCCCGGAATGTATCGCGGGATCGCTTCGGCGGACGGGAGCCGGGTGGCGATCTACGGGGACGAATAATTGCCTCCCCATGCTGCGCATGGGGAGGGGGACCACCCGAAGGGTGGTGGAGGGGTAACTGGAACTGACCTGCGCCAATTACCCCTCCACCCCGCTCC
>DASVTA010000064.1:0-2022 GCA_036387815.1 Allosphingosinicella sp. | reverse complement strand
CCCTGAGGCCCGGGAAGCGGCGCTCCATATAGGCGCGCACCTCGGCCAGCGCGGCGGGGGAGGGGGTGCGGTCGCCCGTGTCCGGGTCCATCGGCGGTCCATGCAGATCGTGGGCGATCTTGAAGCCGCGGCCCTCCAGGTCAGGGAAGCCGTAGTAGATGTCGCCGGCGTTGAAATCCGCCCACCCGGGCAGGGAGGCCGGGCCGAAGCGGAGGTCGCCGGGCTCGGGGCGGAAGAAGAAGATCTCCTGGCGGGTGGGGAAGATCCTTCGGCCCAGCAGGTCCGGGAAAAGCTTGGGAAGCCAAGGGCCGCAGGCGAAGACGAAGCGGCCCGCGGACACCGGCTTGCCCTGCATCCTGATGCTCTTCAGCAGGCCGCCGCCGCTCCCCGGCGGCTCCACCGCGCCGACTCGATATTCGCCCCCCGCCGCGACGAACTCGGCGACAATCGTCTGCACCGCCCGGCGCGCCATCAAGGCTCCGAACTCCGGCTCCCACAGGCCCAGCTCAACCCCGTCGAAGTCGATCATCGGGAACCGGCGGCGCATCTCGCCGCGCTCCAGCAGCTGGGTGGGAAGCCTGAGCCGTCGGTGCACCTCGATTGTCTGGCGGACATAATCCTCCGCGCTGGAAAAGAAGAACAGCACCCCCGCGCGGTGAAACAGCGGAAGCTCCGCGCGGGCGGAAAGGGCGCTCCATTCGGCAAGGGAGTCCCAGGCCATGCGGGTGTAGACCTCGTCCGCCCCATAGCTTCCCCGGGTCAGCCGAGATTCGCCGCCGGAGGAGGCGCGGGCGTTGCCGGGCCCCCAGGCGTCGACGAGCAGCACCCGCCGGCCCGCGCGCTGCAGCGCCCTCGCCGTGCAGGCGCCGAACTCGCCCGCGCCGACCACGACGATCTCCGGCGAGCGGCCGGCCGCAAGGGCCGGCGTCTCCAGAGGGCCGGCCGCGACCGCCGCCGCTCCCGCTCCGGCCTTGATCGCCCACCGGCGCGTCATCCTCGCCATCCACTCCTCCCAAGAGGCAGCATTTGGCTTCCCGGGAGGATAGTCAAGAAGAGCCGGGGCGCCGCCTGTAACGCTAGTGCAACACTGTGGCAGATTTTCTTGGCCCGGCCGCGCTGCGCCTTGATCTCCCGCGCTGCCCGAGGAAGAGTTGTTGCGCTGCCACAACGAAGGGGATCGCAGGATGGCTCGTCACTGGAACCGCAAGGCCGTCGGCAAGGCCGTCTTCCTGGCCGGCGCTTCGTTCGCGGCCGGCATTGCCGCCGCCGCGCCGGCTCATGCCCAGACCGAGGCGGAGCAGGAAGCCCAGGCCGCGAACGAGGCCGCCGACGAGGCCGGCGACGATTCCACCATCTACGTCACCGCCACCAAGCGCGAGACGACGCTGCTCGAGGTCCCCTTCTCGATCAACGCCCAGACCGAGAAGGACATCCAGCGGCTCGGCGCCGGCACGATCGAGGTTCTGTCGCGCAACGTGGCGGGCCTCAACGTCCAGAATCTCGGCCCCGGCCAGAGCCAGGTTTCGATCCGCGGAGTCTCGGCCGGCCAGATCATCCGCGACCAGCCGGGCGTGAAGGAGCAGGTCGGCGTCTATCTCGACGAGTCGGTGGTGTCGCTGTCGCTGTTCCAGCCGGACCTCGATCTGTTCGATCTCAACCGGGTGGAGACGCTCCGCGGCCCGCAGGGCACCCTCTTCGGCTCCGGCTCGGTCGGCGGCACCATCCGCTACATCACCAACCAGCCGACCGTCGAGCGCGTCGAGGGCCTGGTCGAGGGCAATCTGAACCTGGTCGGCGGCGACAGCCTCGGCGGCCACCTGAAAGGCGCGGTCAACGCGCCGCTCGGCGATCATGCGGCGGTTCGGGCCGTCGCCTACCACACCGAATATGCCGGCTTCATCAACGCCCGCCGCGAGGGCGGAGCGATCGACGAGAACGTCAACGACGGCCGCCGCACCGGCGGCCGGATCGCGGTGCTGCTGCAGCCGACGCCCGACATCTCAATCACTCCGAGGCTGGTCT
>DASVTA010000063.1:0-2743 GCA_036387815.1 Allosphingosinicella sp. | reverse complement strand
CGGCGGAGCGCCTCGCGCAGGCCCGCGTCCGTTGCGAACAGGGCGACCAGGTCGAGCCGGTCCTCGATCGCCGCGCGGTCGAGCAGTGGGGCGCCCAGGTCCGATGCGAGGAGCCGGGCGCCGGCGCCGGTGACCGTCCGGTCGACGGCATGGAGCAGGCTTCCGGCCCGTCCTCCCGCGGCCGACCGGGTCAGCTCCAGGCTTTCGCGAGTGGCCGCGTCGATCATCATGTGGTCGCCCGAAGCCCGCGACACCGGCGGCCGGAGGAAGGGCAGCGATTGCTTCGCGACCTCGTCTAGATAGGAGAGCAGCCCCCCCGCCGCGCACAAGGCGGCGCGGTCGAAGGCGCCGAATCCGTCGAGCGTTGCAACTTCGAACCTCTCCTTCAGCCGGCGCTCCGCGGCGAGGCTGTCGAATCCGCCTTTGCGCTGGGTGACGGACAGGCCGGGGATCGGCTCCGACGCGACGATCTCCGCCGCGCCGAGCCGGGCCAATTCGGCGTCCAGCGCGGCGGGCGCGATGGAGCCCAGCTCGAAGCGTCCGGTGGAGATGTCGGCCGCGGCCAGGCCGAAGCGATCGCCGGCCCGAGCGACCGCCACCAGCCAGTTGGCCGAGCGGGAGTCGAGCAAGGCTTCCTCGGTCAGGGTGCCGGCGGTGACCACCCGGACGATGGCGCGGTTGACGACCGATTTGGAGCCGCGCTTCTTCGCCTCCGCCGGACTCTCGGTCTGCTCGGCGATGGCGACCCGGAAGCCGCCGCGGATCAGCCGCGCGAGATAGGCCTCGGCGGCGTGGATCGGCACGCCGCACATCGGGATCGGCTCGCCTTCATGCTCGCCCCGCGCCGTCAGCGCGATGTCGAGGCACGCGGCTGCCGCCTTGGCGTCATCGAAGAACAGTTCGAAGAAGTCGCCCATCCGGTAGAAGAGCAGGCAATCGGCCGCCTCCGCCTTGAGCGCGAGATATTGCGCCATCATCGGCGTCGGAGCCGAGCCTGTCTTCGCCTGGGTGGCCATATAGGGAGGTTAGAGGGTTGGAAGGCGGTGGGGAACGCTATTTTGCCTCCCTGCGAGCGAAGCTCGTGGGGAGGGGGACCACCCGAAGGGTGGTGGAGGGGTAGAAACCGCGATGCAGAGGTTCCCCATGGGAACCACCGGCTTCCGCGCCAATTACCCCTCCACCAGGCTTCGCTTGGTCCCCCTCCCCATCTCTTGATGGGGAGGCAAACTTGCCCGTCCCGCTGTTCCAGTCCTACAGCGACCGAAAATCCGGGAGAGAGCCGCATGAGCGAAGGCAGCAGCGTCAAGTTCTCCGAGCAGGAGGCGCTCGACTTTCACACGCAGGGCGGAAAGCCCGGCAAGATCGAGATCATCGCCTCCAAGCCGATGGCGACGCAGCGCGACCTGAGCCTCGCTTATTCGCCGGGCGTGGCCGTCCCGGTACGGGCCATCGCCGAAGATCCTTCCAAGGCCTACGATTACACCGCCAAGGGCAATCTCGTCGCGGTCATCTCCAACGGAACCGCCATCCTCGGCCTCGGCAATCTGGGCGCGCTCGCCTCGAAGCCGGTGATGGAAGGCAAGGCGGTGCTGTTCAAGCGCTTCGCCGACGTCGACGCCATCGACCTGGAGCTCGACACGGAGGACACCGACGCGTTCATCAACGCGGTCGCGCTGATGGAGCCGAGTTTCGGCGGGATCAACCTGGAGGACATAGCCGCTCCGGCCTGCTTCATCATCGAGCAGACGCTTCGCGAGCGGATGAACATCCCGGTCTTCCACGACGACCAGCACGGCACCGCGATCATCACCGCGGCCGGGCTGATCAACGCCTGCTACCTGACCGGCCGCGAGCTCAAGGACATCAAGGTCGTCGTGAACGGCGCCGGCGCGGCGGCCATCGCCTGCACCGAGCTGATCAAGGCGATGGGCGTGCGCGGCGACCATGTCATCATGTGCGACCGCAAGGGCGTGATCTGGCAGGGGCGCGAAGGCCTCGACCAGTGGAAGTCCGCCCATGCGGTCATCACGGACGCCCGCACTCTGGAGGAAGCCCTGTCCGGCGCAGACGTGTTCCTCGGCCTGTCCGCCGCGGGCGCCCTCAAGCCGGAGATGGTGAGGGAGATGGCGCCCCAGCCGATCATCTTCGCAATGGCCAATCCCGATCCGGAGATCAGCCCGCCCGACGCCAAGGCGGCGCGGCCCGACGCGATCATCGCCACCGGACGGTCCGATTATCCCAACCAGGTCAACAACGTGCTCGGCTTCCCCTTCATCTTCCGGGGGGCGCTGGACGTGCGGGCGACGACGATCAACGACGAGATGAAGATCGCGGCGGCGGAGGCGCTCGCCGAGCTCGCCCGCCAGCAGGTGCCCGAGGAGGTCGCCGCGGCCTATGGCGGCAAGGCGCACAGCTTCGGACCCGATTACATCATCCCGGCGCCTTTCGACCCGCGGCTGATGGAGATCGTGCCCGCGGCGGTGGCCAAGGCGGCCATGGCGAGCGGAGTCGCCCAGATCCGCATCGACGACATGGACGCCTATCGCAGCCGCCTGAAGTCCCGGCTCAACCCGACCACCTCGGTGCTAACCCTCGCCTACGAGGCGGCCCGGGCGGATCCCAAGCGGGTGATCTTCGCCGAAGGGGACGAGGACGTCGTCCTGCGCGCGGCGATAGCCTTCCGCGACGGCGGCTATGGGATCCCCGTCCTGGTCGGCCGCGACGACGTCCACGACCGCCTTCG
>DASVTA010000062.1:0-4718 GCA_036387815.1 Allosphingosinicella sp. | reverse complement strand
CTCAGCCTTCCCGAGCAGGCGCGCTTCATCCGCGGAATGGTCGCCTGGGTCGGCTTCCGCCAGGTGCCCATCGCCTACGACCGGGCGGAGCGGCATGCCGGACAGAGCAAGTATCCGCTGTCGAAGATGGTTCGTTTCGCGCTCGACGCGGTCACCGGCTTCTCGACCGCGCCGCTCCGGATGGCGAGCCATATCGGCCTGTGGCTGGTCGCCGCATCGGTGCTTCTGGTCGGCTATATCGCCTTCGGCTTCTTCACCGGGAGCGCCATCCAGGGCTGGACCTCGCTGATGCTGGTCGTGGTGGTGCTCGGCGCGGTGCAGATGTTCGTGCTCGGTATGATCGGCGAATATCTCGGGAGGCTCTACATGGAGTCCAAGCACCGCCCCCTCTACATCGTCGCCGAGATCGCCGGCCATGCTGGCGGTCAGCCCACTTTAGGCCATGTCGCTCATGAGGCCGAGACGATCGCCACCAGCGAAACGCCCGGCGGGAAGGGCATCCGCCCGATCGCGTAGCGCTCGAGGCCGAAGATCGCCTCGAAAAGGGCATTGAGCGGCCGGGGCGGCAGCTTGTCGTCGCTGTCCTCCTTCTTGCGCACCTTGCCGGCCATTCGGGCGGTTGCGGCGAGCGGGAATAGGAGGCTGTTGAAGAAGCTCATCATCTCGAGCTTCAGGCCCGCCTCGGCCACGACGGCGCGCAGCGTCTTGCGGGTGTAGCGCCGCTTGTGATGGTTCACGACATCGTGGGCGCTCCACATCCAGGGATGCGCCGGCACAGCGATCAGGATGCGCCCGCCGGGACGGAGCTTTCGGGCGATGCTCTCCAAAGCTTCCCTATCCTCCTCGACATGCTCCAGGACGTCGAGGATCGCCACGAGGTCGTAGGCCCCCTCCTCGACGCCCGTCAGGGCGGGCAGTGGAGCGTCCATGACGGCGTGGCCCAGCCTCTTCCCGGCGATGGCGCGGGCCGCAGGGTCGATCTCGATCGCGTCGACTGTGCCGAAGCGCTTGAGCATGACCAGGTTGTGGCCCGTTCCGCAGCCTATCTCCAGGATCCGGGGGCTTTCCGGCAGCGGAATCCGGCGTTTGATGAGGTCGGCGAGGATCTCGCGCCGGGCGCGGTACCACCAGTGACGGCTGTCGAGCTCCGCCATTCGGTCGTAGACGATGCGTTCCATCAGTTTGACGCCATCAGCCGAACACCCACTTGCGATTGAGGACGAACCCGAGGAGCGGGGTCACCAGAACGGCGGGCACCAAGGGCCACCAGGTCGGCCCCTGCATCGGCCCGGTCAGTACCCAGGTGAAGACCCCGTTGAGGACCAGGCCGCCGGATTGGACGAGCACGAAACGGCCCTGCGTCTGCACCGATTCCTCCCGCTTTCCGTGCCCCTTGAAGCTCCAGCGGCTGTGCAGGAAATAGCCGACGGTCACCGCCACCGCGAACCCGGCGACGACCGCCAGCACCGGGTGCATGACATAAGTGGCGAGAGGCCAGTAGACGGCGGCATAGACGACCGTCGAGAAGGCGCCGACGAGCCCGAAGCGGATCAGCTGACCGAAGATCGGCGGGATCGCGCTGTGCAGCTTCATCTCAGCGCGCTTCCCTCATTTGCCCGGCTTGCCCTTTGTGGTGCAGCGACTAATGCGGCGGCGAGGGGTTGAAAAGGGTTCATGGCGATGGAGGGGCTGGAGCGACGCTGGCGCTGGTGGGTGCTGCTCTTCTGGCTCGCGGCCTCGGCCGTCCTCCTCTACATGCGCTGGGGCGCGATCAACGGCTTCGTTCTCAACGACACAGACGACAATCTGAGGATGATGCAGGTCCGGGACCTGCTCGCCGGCCAGGATTGGTACGACCTTCGCCAGCACCGGCTCAACCCGCCCTTCGGCGCCGACATCCACTGGTCCCGCTTCGTCGACCTCCCCATCGCGGGAATCAAGCTTGCGCTGGCGCCGCTGATGGGCGCCGCGCCGGCCGAGAAGGCCGCGGTGGCGATCGCGCCCCTGCTGCCCATGCTTCTGGCGATGACGGCCGTCGCCGGGACGGCGCGCCGGCTGATCGATCCGCGGGCGTTCGCGCTCGCGGTCGCCGTCCTCCTGTGCGGCCATTCGGTGCGGGGCCAATGGGTGCCGGTCCGGATCGATCATCACGGATGGCAGCTCGCATTGCTCGCGGTCGCGGTAGCCGGGCTGGTGGATCGCAAGCGGGCGCGCGGCGGGATAATGGCCGGCGCCGCGACCGCGCTGTCCCTGGCCATCGGCCTCGAGATGCTGCTCTACCTCGCCCTCCTGGGCGGCATCCTGGTCCTGATGTGGGTTCGCGACTCCGAGGAAGGGCGGCGACTCGCCACCTACGGCGCGAGCGTCGCGGGCGGATCGGCGCTCGGCTTCCTGCTCTTCGCCTCCTACACCAACCGCGCGCCTGTCTGCGACGCGCTGTCGCCGGTCTGGCTCTCGGTCGTGGCCGCCGGAGGAGCGATCGCCGTTCTGCTAACGGTGCTCGCGCCGCGATCATGGCCGCTGCGCCTGTGCTTCGCCGCCGCGGGGGGCGCCGTGCTGGCGGCGCTGTACGCGCTGGCCTGGCCCCATTGCCTGACCCGGCTCGAAGGCGCGTCGCCGGAGCTGGTGCGCCTGTGGCTCGGCAACGTGCGCGAGGCGCGGCCGCTCTACATGCACGGCTACGCGACGACGATCTCGGTCGCCGCGCTGCCGGTGGCGGGGCTCGTCGGCTATGCCGTCATGCTGTGGCGGGACCGGAGCGACGGCGAAAGGCTCGTCCTGTGGGCCGCGACCGCCGCACCGGCCCTGCTCGCCGCCGCCTTGCTGCTCTGGCAGAGCCGCGCCGGGCCCGCGGCGCAGCTGCTCGCGGTGCCGGGCGCGACGGCGCTGGCGTGGCTGGTCATCGCCTGGCTCTTCCGGAGCCCCTGCCTGATCGTGCGGGTAGCGGGGACCACCGCCATCTTCCTGCTCGTCTCCGGGATTCTCGTGCAAAAGGCCACTTCGCTTTTCTTCGCGCCCGAGGCGAGGGCGGGGGTCAACATCGTCAACAAGGCGAACGGCCTTTGCCCGACGCTGTGGGCGCTCAGGCCGGTCGCCCAGGTGCCGAAGGGCCAGGTCCTCACTTTCGTCGACCTCGGCCCGCGGCTGATCACCGTCACCCATCATGACGCCGTCGCGGGGCCCTATCACCGCAACGGGCGCGACATCATCGACGTCATGCGGGCGTTCCGCGGGTCCGCCGAGAACGCTCGGGCGACGGTCGAGCGGCGGGGGATCGACTATGTGCTGATCTGCCCCGGGCTCTCCGAATCCACCCTCTATTCGAACCAGGCGAAGAACGGCTTCTACATGCAGCTCGTCCGCGGCAAGGTCCCGCCCTGGCTCCAGCCGGTGCCGCTTCCGGCCAATTCGCCCTACCGGATGTGGCGGGTGGTCAAACCTCGAAGCTGACCGAAATCCCGTCGATCACGAACTGGGCCGCCAGAGCGGCGAGGACGACTCCGAGCAGACGGGTCAGCATCGCCTCCATCCGGTGGCCGAGCAGCCGCATCAGCCAGCCTGCCCCGAGCAGCGAGATCAAGGTGAGGAGCAGCACCGAGCCCAAAGCGGCGAGCACCACCAGGGATTCCTGAAGACCGTCGCTTCGAGCCATCAGGAGCATGATCGAAGCGATCGAGCCAGGGCCGGCGATCATCGGGATCGCCATGGGGAACACGGAGACGTCGTCATGCTCCGGGTCCGCCTCGACCTCCTGAGCTCGGCTCTCGCGGCGCTGGGTACGGCGCTCGAACACCATTTCGAGCGCGATCAGGAAGAGCATGATGCCGCCGGCGATCCGGAAGGCGGCGAGGCTGATCCCGAGCATCCTCAGCAGATCCTCGCCGAGGAGCCCGAAGAAGAGCAGGATTCCCGCGGCGATCAGTGCAGCCCGGATCGCCATGGAGCGCCGCTGCGCGGCAGTCGCGTCGCGGGTCAGACCGGCGAAGATCGGAGCGCAGCCCGGCGGGTCGATGACGACGAGGAAAGTAACGAAAGCGGAAAGAAAAAGCGCGATCATCGCTGCGTTTCCGAAGCCCCTCTCCCGTTCTTTACGGGAGAGGAGGGGCCCGCCGCGAAGCGGGAGGTGAGGGTCTGCGCTCCAGGGTCGGCAAGACCCTCACCCCCCAAGCCTTCGGCCTGGGTCCCCCCTCTCCCGCGAAAAGCGGGAGAGGAATTGGTGGGCGCAGATGCCGTCATAGACCCTCCGGCGGCGGCAGGCCGGCGCGGGCGTGGGCCGCGACCAGGGTGTTGCGGAGCAGGACGGCGATGGTCATCGGGCCTACGCCACCGGGAACGGGCGTGATCGCCGACGCGACTTCGGACGCGCTCTCGAAATCGACGTCGCCGACCAGCCGGCCCTTTCCCTCCCGGCCGCCTTCGACCCGGTTGATGCCGACGTCGATCACCGTCGCGCCGAGCTTCAGCCAGTCGCCCCTGACCATACCGGCGCGGCCGACGGCGGCCACCACGATGTCCGCCCGCCGCACCACGTCGGGAAGGTTGCGGGTGCGGCTGTGGGCGATGGTCACGGTGCAATTCTGGGCGAGCAGGAGCTGCGCCATCGGCTTGCCGACTATGTTGGACCGCCCGACGACGACCGCTTCGAGCCCGGAAAGGTCGCCGAGCCGGTCCCTGAGCAGCATCAGGCAGCCGAGCGGAGTGCAGGGGACCAGCCCCTC
>DASVTA010000061.1:0-4067 GCA_036387815.1 Allosphingosinicella sp. | reverse complement strand
GGGGCTCTACGATACGCCGGAGAGGAAGATGGGCCAACTTTCCTACCAGGCGTGGCGCGCGTCGCGGCTTGTCGTCGACACGGGGATCCATTCCAAGGGCTGGGACAAGGCTCGGGCGGTGGCGTTCATGCGGGAGAATACCGCGCTGTCGGACGCCAATATCGACGCGGAAGTGAACCGCTACATCAGCTGGCCGGGCCAGGCGCTCGGCTACAAGATCGGCGAGCTCAGGATCCGTGCGCTGAGGGCGAAGGCCGAAAAGGCGCTGGGGGCGAAATTCGACTTGAGGCGTTTCCACGACGCGGTTCTGCTCCAGGGCAGCGTCCCGCTCGACGTGCTGGAGGCGCAGGTGGACGCGTGGGTCCTTCGATACGCCGGTACGACAAGCTCACCGGCTACTCAGGATGAGCGGAACTGAGCCTTTTTTCCGCTCATCCTGAGTAGGGACTGAGCGAAATCGAAGGCCCGTATCGAAGGACGGGATTAGCGTCCCGCTTTGCCCTCCCCATCTTCGCTGGGGAGGCAGATCAGCGCGGCTTCGCGGCTTCGTCGGCCTTGGCGTCGGCTTCGTCGGCGTCGGCCTGGGCGTCGATCTTGCCGAGCCGTTCGCGGCGCGCCTCCTCGACGAGAGCGTTCCAGTTGACGCTGGGGTCGCCGCGGCGCTCGGCGCGGGCGGCCTGGACGATCTGGTTGAAGCAGCCGCTCGCGCCTCCGGGGCCAACCGGCGAGCAGCTGCCGATGCCCGAGCGGCCGGCGGTCTCGAGCGCGGTGGCGCGGCTCGCCCAGGCCTGGTTCTTCGGATCGTTGGGATCGCCTCGAAGCTCCTCCGGAATCCGGTAGCGTTCCCCTTCCCTCTTGCGCGCGCAGACGACGATCGTGTCGTCGGTGCTGGGGGGGCAGGGATCGTCGCCGTAGACGATCATGGTGCTGATCTTGGGCTCCGGAGCGGCGCCCTGGGCGGCGGCGGGGGCGGAGGAGATCAGGGCGGCCGCGGTCGCGGCGGCGGCGGCGAGAAGCTTCATCGGTTCAGATCCTTTTGGACAGCGCGATGGCGATACGACAGCCGGCGCGGATGAGGGAAGACAATATGGGATAGCCGAACGCGTCCTCGGCGCCCGCGGCGATCGCGGTGTCGCGATGCTCCAGCTCTTCCTCGCGGAAGCGGCGGATGGTGTCGGCGAGGTCGGGCTCCTCGTGGCCGAGGGCGCGCAGCTGGTCGGAATAATGGCGGTCGATCTCGGTCTCGACGGCGGCGGTGCAGGCCATGGCGGCGCTCGGGCTCATCAGGGCCGTGGCCGCTCCGAGCGCGTGGCCGGCGACGTTCCACACCGGCTGGAGGAGGGTGGGGCGAATGCCGCGATCGACCATCATCTGGTCGAAGGTCCTGAGATGGCCTTCCTCCTGCGACTTCATCCGCGCGATGGGCCGGCTCGCGGCGTGGGTGCCGAGCACGGCGAGCTGGCCGCGATAGATCCGAGTAGCGCCATATTCGCCGGCCTGGTCGACCCGGACCATCGAATCGATGTCCGGGCGTTCGTCCCCGGGCCGCCAGCGGGGGCGGGAAGGGGCGTGGGCGGCGTGGGCGGCATTCACGCGCGGGCTCTGGGTCGTCTGAGGCTCAGCCATAGGATGGACAACGCGGCAAGGACGGAAAGGATCGCATTCCATGCGGCCATCGACAGGCCGAGGAACGAGAACTGGATTTCGTCGCAGCGCACGATCGGCCTGGCCATGATCTCCTTGAGCAATTCCGCGCTGCTGAGGCCCGCGCCGGTCGACGAGGTGCAGGTGGTGAAGCCTTCGAAAATGCCCGCCTCGACTCCCGCATGATAGGCGCCGATCCCGCCGCTCGCCAGGATGGCGAGCGCGGCCAGCCACACGAAGCTTCGGCCGCGGTCTGGGGCGTTCCTCAGGAGCAGCGAGAGCAAGGCGAAGCCGAGCCCGGCGAAATGCGCGTAACGCTGCCACCAGCACATCTCGCACGGATGGAGGCCGCCGAAGATCTCGGAGCCGTAGGCGCCGGCGAGGAGGGCGGCCGGGAAGGCGACGGCGATGGCTCGGGCGCGCTGGAGGGAGGTCACTTCGCGTCACCCCGGCGAAAGCCGGGGCCTCGGGGAGACCCGCCGGGACTTCTCGGCCTGAGGTCCCGGCTTTCGCCGGGATGACGGTAATGTATCGGCATTCGCCTACCCACCCGCAATCGCCATCAGCGCTTTCCGGTCGGCCGGGCGCCGCCGCCCGCGGCGGGCGCGACGGCGGCGTTGCGGCCGAGGCGGGAGATGGTCTGGAGCGCGTAATTGAGCTGGAAGTCCTCGATGCCCCTCGCCTTGAGTTGCTCGGGCGTCGCGGCGAAGCGCGGATCGGGCTTGCCGTCGTCCTCGATGACGTCGTTGTCGACGGTGACCTCGTTGATCAGGTGGCGCCTCAGATCGGCCTCGCGAAGCTTGGGACGCGACTTGTAATCGGGGTCGCTGAGCTGGGGCACCTCGATGTCCGGCTTCACTCCGCCTTCCTGCACCGAGCGGCCCGACGGCGTGTAGTAGCGGGCGGTGGTGAGGCGCAGGCCGGTCTTCTGGCTCAGCGGGACGAGCGTCTGGACCGAGCCCTTGCCGAAGCTGCGCTCGCCCATGACGAGGGCGCGATGGTGGTCCTGGAGCGCGGCCGCCACGATCTCGGCCGCCGAGGCGCTGCCGGCGTCGACGAGGACGATGATCGGAAGGCCGCGGGTCGCATCGCCCGGCTTGGCGAAGTAGCGCTCGATATCGCTCTTCCTGCGGCCGCGCTGCGAGACGATCTCGCCGCGCTCGAGGAAGACGTCGGAGAGGCCGACGGCCTGGTCGAGCAGCCCGCCCGGATTGGAGCGCAGGTCGACGATATAGCCGAGCGGCGGCCGGCCGAGCTGCTTCTCGATCGCGGCGATGGCGGCGAGGGTCTCGTCGGTGGTGGTCCGGCTGAACGTGTTGACGTTGATCACGCCGACATTGTCCTTCACCTGCCACTTGACGGCCTTGAGCTCGATGGCGGCGCGGGTGAGGGTGACGTCGAACGGCTTCTCGCGGCCGAGACGGAGGATGGTGACCTTGATGGTGCTGCCCGGCGGGCCGCGCATCGAATCCACCGCTTCGTCGAGGGTGCCCCCGTAGATCAGCTTGCCGTTGAGATGGGTGATGTAGTCGCCGGCCTTGATCCCCGCCTTGAACCCGGGGCTGTCCTCGATCGGGGCGACGACCTTCACGACTCCGTCCTCCATCGTGACGTTGAGCCCGAGGCCGCCGTAATTGCCGTCGGTCGTGGTCATCAGCGCCTGGTAGCCGCGCTCGTCCATATAGGAGCTGTGCGGATCGAGGCTGGCGAGCATTCCGTCTATGGCTCCGCGGATCAGCGTCTTGTCGTCGACCTGCTCGACATATTCGGAGCGGACCCGCTCGAACACCGACATGAACTGGTCGAGCTCGCGATAGGTATCGACGTCGACGGCCGCGAGGGACGCGCTCGCGGCCGGAATGATCGCCACCGCGCCGACCAGGGCGAGCGAGCGGAAGAGGTTGTTGGGCATAAGGTGATCCTGCTTGGTGTCCGAGACGCGTGTACCGCCTTTTTAGGCGGGCGAAAAGCAACGCCGGGTGAACGAGGATTGCGAATTGCCTCCCCATGCGCAGCATTGGGAGGGGGACCACCGAAGGTGGTGGAGGGGTGACCCTGCGCAGGCTTCGACAGGCCACCCCTCCACCATGCTTCGCATGGTCCCCCTCCCCATCTTGCGATGGGGAGGCAGAATTACAGGAGCAGCGTGATCGGGAAGGGCCTTCCGTCCTTGCGAAGCTCGACGGTGACCTCGCCCGGGCCGGCTCGGCCGAGGCGCTGACCGGCTCGGACCGGGTCTCCGCGCCGGACGGCGAGGCCGGCGAGGTTGGTGATCGTCGTCGTCCAGCCGCCGCCGTGATCGACGATCAGGACCTCGCCATAGCCCCGATAGGGAGCGGCATAAGCGACCCGGCCGGACCTCGGCGCGATCACGGCGGCGCCGGCGGCGGCGGCGAAGGTGAGGCCCCGGGCATGGACTCCCG
>DASVTA010000060.1:0-13246 GCA_036387815.1 Allosphingosinicella sp. | reverse complement strand
GAAGATGAGCAGCAGCGGCGCGAACTGCACGAGGATGGCCGAAAGGCCTCCAGGGGCGGCGGCGCCGGACGAGGCGTGAGCGGGCGATGAGAACATGGGCTATACCTGGTGAGGGTCCGGCGCCGAGACAAGCGTCCGGAGTAAGGCGGCGGCGACTAACATGCGTTGCGAGGGCAGCGCAAGCGCGCCGCCGTCCCGTTCGCATCTCTGCGCGGCACTCCGCCGGACGACCGGTGCCGATCAGTCGCGCGGCGCGAGGATGATCAGCGTCGAGGTTCCGTGGGCGAGCACCTTGCCCTCCGGCGAGAGCAGCCGGGCCTCCGCCGTGGCGATCTGGCGCCCCCGGCTCACCACCCTACCCTCGCAGCGCACGGGGCTCCCGTCGGGCGGGACCGGCCGGGTGAAGTTCACCTTGGTCTCCACGGTCGTGTAGCCGACCCCGGCCGGAAGCTCGGAATGGACCGCGCAGCCGGCGGCGCTGTCGATCAGCGTCAGCGCGACGCCGCCATGCACCCCGCCCAAAGGGTTGAGCAGATGCGGCCCGGCCGCGCCCTCGAATACCGCCCGCCCCGGCGCCACCTCGACGAGCCGGAAACCCATGGTCGCCCCGATCGGCGGCGACGGAAGCGTTCCGGCGACGATCGCCTCCAGCATCTGAAGGCCGGTGAGATGGGCGATCTCCTCGCGCGAAGCCACCCCGAAGCGTCGCTCAGAAGTCATAGTCGGCCTCGTCTGTAGGTTGCCATTTGCAACTAGATCGGAGCTGGACGTTGGTCAACCAATCGACGCGGTCGTCATCATGCCGGGCTTGACCCGGCATCCATGAACACGGGCAGCCGCGCTTGTTCCCCAACACGGTGTTCATGGATTGCGGCCTTCGCCGGAACGACGAGGGAGCGGCGGCTTGCCTTCGTGCGGGGCAGGGCTTAAGTCGCGCGCCTTGGGCGCCGGAACCGGCGTCTCGGTCGGGGCGTAGCGCAGCCTGGTAGCGCATCACACTGGGGGTGTGGGGGTCGCTGGTTCGAATCCAGTCGCCCCGACCAATTAATTTCGGAGCTCCATCGCACCGGGGCGGCCGGCCCGCGCCGCTCAGCCGGACTCGCGGACCTTGCTCTCCGCCCGAAGCACGGTTCCGTAGAGCTTGCCCATTCCTATCAAAGCGATTCCCAAGCCGAGGAACGACAGGATTCGAAGCACGCCCTGAAGCTCGGCGGCGTCGAAGACGAACACCTTGAAGATCGTCGCGGTGAGCAGGATCAGGCCCGCAAGCCGAAGCGCCTTGTCCGGGATCCGGATTCCGGCCGCAACCAGAGCGAGCGCCGTCGCCAGCCACGTCGCCGACACGAAATCGCGGACCGTGAGGTCGTAGCCGGCCATGGCGAGAAGCAAGGCGGTCGTTGCTCCCGCCGCCACCATCGCCGAATCGGGCATCTTCCGGCCCGCCGAATCCTTCCTGTGCACCCAAAGCAGGGCCAGGCCCGCTGCCGCCAGGGCCGCGGCCGCGAGGCCCCAGCCGAGCGGAGAGAGCGTTCCGGGCCGAAGCAGCCGAAGGATCAGGATCGGCCCGGCCAGCGCACCGCAGGCCGTGAGGGTCCGAAGGGCGCGATCCTTCGTCGACAGCGGGATCGACACGCCCGCGAACATCAATGTGATCGCGACGCCCACCCAGGGAACGGTCGGGTCGAGATCGATCGGCGCCTTGACCAGAAGCAGGAGCAAGGCGAGCGCCAGTCCGGCCGGCGGCGCGAAGCGGGCCTCCCCGCGGCGGGCGCCGAGCCAGAGGCCGGCCGCGGCGAGCGCCCCGAAAAGCAGCCAGGCGCGGGGGTCGGTGTCGAGCCGGATCACGAGCACCGCCAGCTCCACGAGCCCGATGATGAGCGGCTGCATGATTGCAAGCGGCCGGCCGTCGCCGGACCTGAGCAGCGAAGCGGCGAGGGCGAGGCCGACGACGAAGAGGCCGGCGGCGAGCGCGTCCGGCGGGGATCCGAAGATCAGGAAGCCCGTCCAGACGAAGCTCAGTGCCACCGAGCCGCCCGCGAGCAGGCCCCAGCCCCGCTTCCAGGCCAGGAAGAAGATCGCCGCGTTCAACAAGGCGATGTAAGCGAGGATCGGGAGCGCTCCGCCTTCCGGATCGCCGGCGAGCCAGGGCGTCAGGAAGCCGCCGATCATGCCCATGACCGCCGTCGGCGAACCATGCCTCAGCGAAAGCGCCAGTGCGCCCGCGCTGATCAGGAGCATCAGCGCCGAGGCGGTCCGGCCGCCGATCTGGCCGTAGAGGAACCAGCTTCCGTAGGCGGTCGCGTAGAGGATTGCGATCCCGGCGCCGACCAGCGCCTGCGCGACCCTGGGCTCGTCGGCGAGGAATCGGCGGCCCCGCGCATATTCCCCGCCCGCAAGCAGCACCAGGCCGAACAGAGCCGCCGCCGCCATCCGAAGCTCCGGAGTCAAGAGGCCGATCTCGATCGTATGACGGATCAGGAAGAACCCGGCCACGACCAGCGCAATTCCGCCGATCCAGATCAGCAGCCGTCCGCCGACGAGCTGCTCGAAGAGGCTTGCGAGGGTCTCACGCGCCGCCGGCGGCTGACCGGCGTCTCCCTCCGCGGCGGCAGCGCGGCCCGGCTCGGCGAAGTCGCGCGGGCCCCGCTGCGTGCCGCGGACTTCCTTCTCCAGCCGGGCGAGCCGCGCGAACAGATAGAGCCAGGCGATGAGCAGGCCGACCAGGCCGAGGAGGAGGAGGAGGATCTCCATCCCGCGACGCTAGCGGGCTGCCGGTCCTGTGTCAGCGCTCAATTGAGGGCCTCGGCTCAGCCGTTCGGGGCCGCCGGCTCCTGCGGCGCCGCGACGCGATCGCGCTGGGCGCGCCGCACCTGCTGGACCGCGTCGATGACGCCCGGCGCTGCGGCGAGGACGACCGGCAGCGCCTTCAGCAATCGCTTCAGGAGCGAGCGTCTCTTCTTGGTCGTGGGCATGGCTTTTCCTTTTCCAACCTCCACGATGATTCGCGGATAGGAAAGAACATATCACGAACGACTTGCGTAGGAAATTTCTTTTTGCCCTCTCCGTCGTTCCGGCGAAGGCCGGAATCCATGAACACGGTGCATCGAGATTTCCGTCCAACCGCGTTCATGGATGCCGATCGAGTCCGGCATGACGGGCCCCTCGGCGCGGACGGTGCCGGCGGGATCTCGATTGCAACGCACCCGCCCCCCTCCCATATCGCCGCCGACGATAGCAGGAGCCTCCGATGGAAAGCTGGCACGGGACAACGATCCTGGCGGTGCGCAAGAACGGCCGCGCGGTGATCGCGGGCGACGGCCAGGTCACGCTTGGCCAGACGGTCATCAAGCCCAATGCCCGCAAGGTTCGCCGGCTCGGCGACGGCAGCGTCATCGGCGGGTTCGCCGGCGCGACCGCCGACGCCTTCACCCTGTTCGAGCGGCTGGAGCGCAAGCTCGAACAGCATCACGGGCAGCTCATGCGGGCGGCGGTCGAGCTGGCCAAGGACTGGCGCACGGACAAATATCTTCGCAACCTGGAGGCGATGATGATCGTCGCCGACAAGGAGGTGACGCTCGTTCTGACGGGCAACGGCGACGTGCTGGAGCCCGGATCGGGCGTCGCGGCGATCGGGTCGGGCGGGAATTTCGCGCTCGCGGCCGCGACGGCCCTGCTCGATTACGAAGCGGATGCGGAGGCGCTCGCCCGCAAAGCGATGGGGATCGCGGCTGAAATCTGCGTCTACACCAACGGCAATCTGACTGTGGAAAGCCTGGAGACCTCTGCTTGAACTGGTCCGTGGAACGGCTGGACTGGGCGGACGAGCCGCTCGGCGAGATCGAGCTGCCCAAGCGGCCGATGCGTTTCCGCTCAGGCTTCGGCTCCGGCCTTTCACGCCGGGCCGGCGACCCGCCGGGCGTCGTCTGGGCGGCCGGGGACCGCGGGCCCAACATCAAGGTGAAGACGGCCGTCGAGCTCTACGGCCTCGACGGTCTGGAGGCTTTGGCAAGCGAGGACGGCGCGAAGATCATGCCGCGGCTCGACCTAGGACCGGCCATCGCCGAGCTGCGGATCGCCGGAAGCCGGGTCGAGCTGGTGCGCAGCCTTCGCATCGCCGACTCCGAAGGCCGCCCGGTTTCCGGGCTGCCGGTCCCCGGCGGCGCCCATATGCGGCACGAGCCCGCCTTCGATCTGGACGGCGGGAAGCTTCAGCCCGATCCGACCGGGCTCGACACCGAAGGCATTGCGGCTTTGCCCGGAGGCGGCTTCTGGGTCAGCGACGAGTTCGGGCCGTCGCTGGTCCGGCTCGACACGGAGGGGCGAGTGCTCAGGCGTCTCATACCTGAGGGAACCGACCTTCGGGGCGCCGCCTATCCGGTCGAAGCCAATCTTCCCGCGATCGCCGCGCGCCGCCAGATCAACCGCGGCTTCGAGGCGATTGCCCTCTCGCCCGACGGCAAGTGGCTGTTCCTCGCCTTCCAGAGCCCTCTCGCCCATCCGGACGAGGAGGCGCACGCGCAGGGACGGCACGTCCGGCTGTGGCGGCTCGACCCGGAAACGGGGGCGGTCGCCGCCCAATATCTCTATCCTCTCGACGCGCCCGAAACCTTCCTGCGCGACCTTGCGAAGGGCCCGCTCGAGCGCAGCGACCTCAAGGTAAGCGAGCTGTGCTGGGTGGGCGAAGGCTCGCTGCTGGTGCTCGAGCGCGGCTCCGAAACCACCAAGATCTACAAGGTGACTCCGTCCGACGAACGCGCGCTGCCGCCGGAGCACCTCGACCCGGCCACACGCCCGACGGCCGAGGAGCTGAGCGCTCGGGACTCCGGCCCGGGACTTCCGCTGCTCGACAAGGAGCTGCTGTTCAGCAGCGACGACGCTCCGGAGCTGGGAGCGGACCTCGAAGGGATGGCGATCCTCTCGCCCTTCGAGCTTCTTCTGGTCAACGACAACGATTTCGGAGTGGAGGGGGGCGAGACCGGCTTCTGGCGCGTTCGCTTCGATCAGCCCCTTCTCGCCTGAGATCGATGACCATGCTCCGACGCCCTTCGCTCCTTCTCGCCGGCCTCGCCCTGCTCGCCGGCTGCGGCGGCGGCGAATCCGAACCGGAGATCCGCGCCCAGGAGAAGCAAATCGGAGCGGAGCAGCATCCGCGGCTGCTGGCGGAGTTCGGCGGCGCCTACGAGGCGCCCGAGGGCGCCTATGCGCGGCGGGTCGGCGGCAAGATCGCGGCCGCGGCGGGCCTGGACGGCGAATGCACCTTCACCCTCGTCAACAGCGACGTCGTCAACGCCTTCGCGGTGCCGGGCTGCTACATCTACGTCACCCGCGGGCTGATGGGCATCGTCAACAGCGAGGCCGAGCTCGCTTCTGTGCTCGCTCACGAGGTCGGGCACATCGTCGCGGCGCACAACCGGCGGCAGCAGCGGCGGTCGCTGTGGCGAAACATCGGCGTGTGGGCCGTGGAGACGCTTACCGGTTCCGAAGACCTCACCCGGATCGCCGGTCGCGCCGCCGAATATTTCACTCTGCGCTACTCGCGGAAGCAGGAATATGAGGCGGACGATCTCGGGGTCCGGTTCCTGGCCGCCGCCGGCTACGATCCTTATGCCGCCGGGGACATGCTCGCGGCGCTCGGCCGGCACGAGGAATATATGGGGCGGACCCGGGGCCGCGACGAGGCGCGGGCGATCCCCGAATGGGCGCGGACCCACCCGCTGGCCGGCAACCGCGTCGGACGGGCCGCCGAGACCGCGGCCGCGACCGGCATAGCCGACGGAGCGCTGCCGGAGCTCGAAGGTCCGTATCTGCGCGAGCTGGACGGGCTGCTCTACGGCGACGATCCGAGGCAGGGCTTCGTTCAGGGACGGCGCTTCGCCCACCCCGTCATGAGGATCGGCTTCGAGGCGCCTCCCGGCTTCACCCTGACCAACAGCCCGCAGGCCATCCTGATCGAAGGTCCGGACGGGCTGCGTGGCGAGTTCGGCGGCCAGCGGATGCCGCCGGGCGGGCTGCAGGCCTATGCGGAGGGGCTCGTCAGGGCGCTTCTGCGCGGCGCGCCGGCCGAAGCCGGGCCCGCCGAGGCGGCCCTGATCAATGGGCTTCCCGCCCTTCTCCTGCCGGTGATGGTGCGGACGGAGCAGGGGGCGGTCGAGCTCAGCATCGCCGCTTATGACGGCGGCGACGGAGGCGCCTATCATTTCATCATGGTGGCTCCGCCCGCCGGCGCCTCGCGCGCGGCGATCGGCGCCTTGTTCGGATCGTTCCGGCTGCTTTCGCCCGAGGAGGTCCAAAGCCTGAGGCCGCGGCTGATCCGGACGGTGCGGGTGGCGCCGGGGCAGGATCCGGCGGGCCTCGCCCGGCACATGGCGAGCGAGAACCCGCTCGACCATTTCCTGATGCTCAACGGCCTCTCGGCCGGACAGAAGCTGAAGCCCGGGGAGCTGGTCAAGATCGTCACCTTCGCGGGCCGTTAGACGGCTGCGCCTTTTACCCGTCGGGGCTCCGCCTGACGGTTCTTGCGCAAAGCGGGCCTGGCCGCTGGACGCACCGGGCGCGCCGACGCTAGGCTGAAGCCATGCAGATGCTTGCCCGCCGCCAGGTCGTCCGCGCCGGAGCGCTCGCCACGGGGGGGCTGCTGCTGCCCGGATGCGCGACGACGAGCGCGGGGCGGACGGCGGCCGCCCGGACCGGTTGCCTGCCGCCGGTGAGAGTGTCTCCCGAGCGGGTCATCCGGACCGTCGCCGGGCTTCGGCCGTACCGCAATTCGGGGTTCGTCGTCAGAGCCGAGGCGCTCGGCGCCAAGAGGCTGGTGCACAATTACGGCCATGGCGGCGCCGGGATCACCCTCTCCTGGGGCTCCTCGCGGCTCGCCGCGGATCTCGGGCTGCGCGGGCACCAGGGCCCGGTGGCGGTGATCGGCGCGGGCGTGATGGGACTGACCACCGCCCGCCTCGTCCAGGAGGCCGGCTTTTCGGTCACGATCTACACCGAGGCGCTGACTCCCCACACCACCTCGAACATCGCCGGCGGCCAGATCTCGCCCTTCGGCCACTTCGAGGAGGGAACGGTGACGTCCGAATGGCGTGCCCAGTTCGCGGCGGCAATGGACTATAGCTGGCGGCGCTTCCAGATCATGGTCGGTGAGGATTACGGCATAAGGTGGCTGCCCACCTACCAGCACAGGTCCAGCGGGGCGCCGCCAAGGCCCAATCCCTACCATCCCGGAGCCCGCGGCCTTTCCGCCGCCGAGCATCCGTTTCCCGTGGAACATGTCCATGTCTACGACACGATGTATGTCGAGACCGGGCGGTTCCTTCGCCAGCTGACCCGCGACCTGCAGCTCGCCGGCGGCCGGATCGAAGTCCGCAGGTTCGCGACGCTGGCCGACATCGCGGCGCTTCGCGAGGGCCTGGTCTTCAACTGCACCGGGCTCGGCTCGCGGGAGCTGTTCGGCGACAAGGAGCTCCACCCCGTCCGCGGACAGCTCGCAATCCTCATTCCTCAGCCCGAGATACTTTACGCCTATCAGGGACGGGCGGGCTACATGTTCCCTCGAGCGGACGGGATCCTGCTGGGCGGGACGTTCGAGCAGGACGAGTGGGAGGCGACACCGCAGGCCGCCGATATCGAGCGGATCGTGGCTTCTCACCGCGAGCTGTTCGCCGGTTTCCGCTGCACCGCCTAGGGTCCGGACTCAATTGGATCGGGGGGCGATGACGCATCTTCGAGGACGTCATCCCGGCCCTTCGACGCCGCCTGCGGCGGCGCTCAGGATAAACTTCGGCGAAGCCGAAGGCCGGGATCCATGAACGCGGAAGGTGGAGACGAGGGCGACGAGGCCTCGCCTCGATCGCGGGCATCGATGTTCATGGATCCGGCCTTCGCTGGGATGACATCAGATTTGGCCCGTCATGGCCGCGGCGAGCACCTTTCGGGCCGCGGCGGCGTCGAAGGGGAGCGGATTTCCGGCGGCGGAGGGGTCCGATTGCGCCATTAGCGCGATCCGGTCGAGATCCGCTTCGCGGATTCCAAAATGAGAGAGAAGTGACGGAATCGCCATTTTCCGCCTCAGTTCGACGATCCACGCCATGAACCCGTCGAACGACGCATCCTCGAGACCGATATAGCCCGAAAGCCGCGCCAGCCGCCCTTCGATCGCGCTTCGGTTGAAGACGAGGATGTAGGGCATCAAGACGGCGTTGGTGAGGCCGTGATGGGTGCCGAACAGGGCCCCGATCGGATGGGACAAAGCGTGCATCCCGCCCAGGCCCTTCTGGAAGGCGGTCGCCCCCATCGAGGCGGCGACGAGCATGTGGCCGCGGGCCTCGAGGTCGGCGCCGTCCTCGACGGCGCGGGGCAGCCAGCGGCGGATGAGCCTGATCCCCTCGGCGGCGATGCCGTCGGCCATCGGGTGGAAGCCGGGGGCGCAATAGGCCTCCAGGCAGTGGGAAAGGGCGTCGAGGCCGGTGGCCGCGGTGACGTCCGGCGGAAGCCCGAGGGTAAGCTCCGGATCGAGGATGACGATTCCCGGAAGCATCTTCGGGTGGAAGATGATCTTCTTCACTCCGGCATCCCGGTCGAGGATCACGCCGGCGCGGCCGACCTCGGAGCCGGTGCCGGCGGTGGTCGGGACGGCGACGACGGGAGCGATCGCGGCGGGGTCGGCGCGCGACCACCAATCCTCCTTGTCCTCAAAGTCCCAGAGCGGCCGGTGCTGGCCGGACATGAAGGCGATCACCTTGCCGGCGTCGAGCGCGCTTCCGCCGCCGAAGGCGATGACCCCGTCGTGGCCGCCGGCGCGGTAGGCGGCGACTCCCGCCTCGACGTCGGCGCCGACCGGGTTGGAGCGGATGGCGCAGAACAGCCCGGCCCCCGCGGCGGCGAGCGCCGCATGCGTCATCGCAAGCCCCGCCAGGCCCGGATCGGTGACGAGCAGGGGCCGCTCGATCCCGGCGGCGCGGCAGGCCTCCCCAAGCTCCGCCGCCCGGCCGGCGCCGAAGCGGATCGCCGTGGGGTAGTTCCAGTCGGCATTGGGCAGGGCCATCAGGCGCTCCGCAGATGGAGGGATTTGGGGCGGGTGACCGCCTCGAAGCCGAAGCGGCCGAGCGAGGCGCCGCGGCCGCTGTCCTTGAAGCCCGTCCAGGCCAGCAGGGGATCGAGATAGTCGCAGCGATTGGCGAAGACCGTCCCCGCCTCGACCCGCGCGGCAAGCGCTTCGGCCGCCTCGATGTCGCGGCTCCAGACCGAGGCGGTGAGGCCGTAGGCGCTGTCGTTCATCAGCCGGACCGCCTCCTCGTCGTCCTTCACGGCCATGATCCCGACGGCGGGGCCGAACGTCTCCTCGCGCATCAGCGCCATGCCGTGATCAACCCCGGTCAGCACCTGCGGCATCAGATAGGGGCCGGCGCCGGGATCCGCCGGGAAGAGCTGCGAGGGGATGTGGGCGACGGCCCCGCCCTCGATCGCCTGCCGGACCTGCCGGCGCGCCTGCTCGGCGCCCAGCGCGCTCGCCATCGGGCCGAGGCTGGTTTCCGGGTCGAGCGGATCGCCGAGCCGGTATGCGGACGCCGCTTCGACGAACCCGTCGAGGAAAGGCCTCCACACCGACTCGTGGACGTAGATCCGCTCGACTCCGCAGCAGGACTGGCCGCTGTTGAAGAAGCTTCCGTCGACGAGCCCCTCCACCGCCGCCGCCACGTCCGCATCCTCGCGCACATAGGCCGGATCCTTGCCGCCCAGCTCCAGCGTCAAGGTGGTGAACGACCCCGCCGCCGCCCGCTCCACCGCCCGCCCGCCTTCGACGGAGCCGGTGAAGGTGGCGTGATCCACGCCTCCCGATCCGAGCAGCCGGCCGGTCTGCTCGTGGCTGAGAAAGAGGTTGGCGAACACTCCCTCGGGCAGGCCGGCGGCGCCGAGCGCCTCGGCGAAGCGCTCGCCCGCCAGCGGCGTCTGGGCGGCGTGCTTGAGCAGTACGGCATTGCCGGCGAGCAGCGCGGGGACGATCGTGTTCGCCGCGGTGAGGAAAGGGTAGTTCCAGGGCGCGATCACAAGCACGAGGCCGGCGGGGACCCGCGCCACCGACCGGCCGGGCCCGGCGACGAGGGGCGCCAGAGCTTCCGGCGCGAGCGCCGCCATCGCCCGGACCCGCTCCGCCAGCGACCTGAGCTCGCCGCCGTAGCGGACGGGGCGGCCCATCTGCCAGGCGATCTCCGGCACGATCCGCGGGTTCAGCGCCTCCATCGCGGCGAGGAAGCGCAGGACGATCGCGCAGCGCTCCTCCAGCGGCACCCGAGCCCATTCGCGCTGGGCGCGGCGGGCATCCTCGAGCGCATGCTCGATCTCGGCGTCCGCCGCGAGCGGACGCCGCGCATATTCGCGGCCGTCGACGGGGGAGAGGCAGACGAGGTCGTTCATCAGCGCCTCCCTTCCCCTCTCCCGCTTTTCGCGGGAGAGGAGGGGCCCGCCGCGAAGCGGTGGGAGGTGAGGGTCTGTACCTCGGAGTCCGCAAGACCCTCACCTCCCAAGCCTTCGGCTTGGGCCCCTCCTCTCCCGTGGAGGACGGGAGAGGGGCTGGGTCGGACGCAGCCGGCCACCTCAGATGATCTCGAAATAGCGGGCGAGCTGCCAGTCGGTCACCGCCTTTCGGGCCTCGCGCTCCTCCCATTCGCGGGTGGCGGCATAATGGTCGACGAATTCGGCGCCGAACAGCTCGCGCGCCGCCGCCGAGCCGCGGAGCCGCTGGGCGGCGTCCCACAAGGTGGAGGGCAGCGCCCGCGCCTCGGGCGTGGGCACAGCATAAGCGTTGCCCTCGATCGGTGCGTCGGGCTCGATCCGGTTCTCGATCCCCCACAGGCCCGAGCCGATGGCGGCGGCGAGCGCGATATAGGGGTTGATGTCGGCGGCGCCGATCCGGTACTCGACCCGCTGGCTCTTTTCCGACCCGCCGATCACGCGAAGCGCGCAGGTGCGGTTCTCAAAGCCCCAGGTGGCCGAGGTCGGCGCCCAGAAGCCCGGGATCATCCTCGTGTAGCTGTTCACCGTCGGCGAGATCATCGCCAGAAGCTCGGGCATCAGCGCCTGCTGGCCGCCGACGAACCAGCGCATCGCGTCCGCCATCCCGAGCGGCCTGGCCGCATCGTGGAACAGCCCCTGGCCGGTCTTCGAATCGAGCAGCGACATGTGGAGGTGGCCGGACTGGCCGGGCCAGTCCGTCGACCATTTGGCCATGAACGTCGCCATCCAGCCGCGCTTCTGCGCAAGCACCTTGGCCACCGTCTTGAACAGGGCCGCCTTGTCCGCCGCTTCCAAAGCGTCGTCGACCTTGATCGCGGCCTCCATCACTCCGGGCCCTGTCTCGGTATGCAGCCCCTCGATCCCGATCCGCATGGAGTCGCAGGTCGCCCACAGCTCGTGATAGAAATCGGAATGGACGCTCGAGCGGAGCATAGAATAGCCGAAATTGCCGGGCGTGATCGGCTTGAGGCCGCGATAGCCCTTGTCGCGCACCGATCGCGGCGTTTCCTCGAATAGGAAGAATTCGAACTCGGCGGCCGCCTTGACCGCGAAACCGGCGGCGTCCGCCCGCGCCAGCACCCGGCGCAGAAGGCTTCGCGGGCAGACCGCCTCGGCCCGGCCGGCGAACTCGCCGAGGATCAGCGGCATCCCGCCTTCGAAGGGCATCGGCCGCTCCGTCCCGGGCAGAAGCCGCGCCTCGGCGTCCGGATAGGCGGTGTGCCAGCCGGTGACGCTCAGATTGTCGACCAGCTGATCGCTCGAATCCCAGCCGAGCACCACGTCGCAGAAGCCGAAGCCGCCGGCGAGCGCGGAGGCAAGCTTGTCGGGGTTGAGATATTTGCCGCGGAAGATCCCGTCGATGTCGAACAGGCCGACCTTGGCGCAGGCGGGCGTGCGCTTCCGGACTCGCTCGACCAGGTCGTCCTTCGCCATGGGTGCGCCTCTTCTCGATTGCCGCAGCGTCCCTAACGCCTGGAATGTCGAGGCGGAAGCATTGGGGCGATCGAACCGTCATCCCGGCGGAAGCCGGGACCTCGGGGACGCCCGCCGAGACTTCTCGTCCTGAGGTCCCGGCTTTCGCCGGGATGACGGGGCGGGGCGGGTGGCCGGGGGGCAGGCGGAAGCGCGGGAGCGAACCGTCATCCCGGTGGAAGCCGGGACCTCGGGGAGGCCCGCCGGGACTTCTCGTCCCGGGGTCCCGGCTTTCGCCGGGATGACGGGCGGCCCGCGGCTTGGGGCCTGCGCTTGATTCCGGCCTCGCCCGCGCCATCTAGCGGGCGAGAGAGCAATCACAGGCACCCACCCGACAATGAACGACGCACTTACCCCCAAGGCGGTGGTCGCCGCCCTCGACGAGCATATCGTCGGCCAGACCGAGGCGAAGCGGGCGGTGGCGGTCGCGCTTCGCAACCGCTGGCGGCGGCAGCGGCTCGCGGACGGGCTTCGCGAGGAGGTTACTCCCAAGAACATCCTGATGATCGGGCCCACCGGCTGCGGCAAGACCGAGATCAGCCGGCGGCTGGCCAAGCTCGCCGACGCGCCGTTCGTCAAGGTGGAGGCGACCAAGTTCACCGAGGTCGGCTATGTCGGGCGCGACGTCGAGCAGATCGCCCGCGACCTCGTCGAGGAGGCGGTGCGGCTGGAGAAGGAGCGGCGGCGGCTGGCCGTGAAGGACGCCGCCGAGAGCGCGGCGATGGAGCGGCTGCTCGAGGCCCTGACCGGCAAGGGCGCGAGCGAGGCGACCCGCGAAAGCTTCCGCCAGCGCTTCCGCGAAGGCCATCTCGACGGCTCCGAAGTGGAGCTGGAGCTCGCCGACGCGCCGAACACGCCCTTCGAGATTCCGGGCATGGGCGGCCAGGTCGGGATGATCAACCTTTCCGAGATGATGTCGAAGGCGATGGGCAACGCGCCCAGGAAGCGCCGCCGGCTGAAGGTCGGCGAGGCCTGGACCCGGCTGGTCGAGGAGGAAGCGGACAAGAGGCTCGACCCGGACGACGTCAGCCGGGTCGCGCTCGCCGACGCGGAGGCGAACGGGATCGTCTTCCTGGACGAGATCGACAAGATCGCGGTCTCCGACGTGCGCGGCGGATCGGTCTCCCGCGAGGGCGTCCAGCGCGACCTGCTGCCGCTGATCGAGGGGACGACGGTGGCGACCAAATACGGGCCGATGAAGACCGATCACATCCTCTTCATCGCTTCCGGCGCCTTCCACGTCGCCAAGCCTTCCGACCTG